>JAZSIB010000100.1:0-14961 GCA_045533585.1 Lachnospiraceae bacterium
CATTGCAAGAACCATAAGCATGGAAATCTTCTTGCTTAACTTTCTCATGTTTTTTCTTCCTCCTTAAGAATTTGTGGAATCAATGATACCGTGTGGATTTTTGTAGTATTCCGTGCTAAAATGGTTAATGATGTATTGAAATTTATGGCATCAGAGGAAGACGCTGGCGGTATTGCAGAAAAGGCTGGTATTTCGGCAAGGATTATGCTAAAATACCAACTTAAGTACGGATTGATACAGACACACGAGATAGAAGAGAATATAAAGAACGGATAAGGATATTATGGCTTCTCGATATAAGACAAAAACATCATATGCAAAGAAAGATTCCGGCTTTGATTGGGCGAGCTTTTTACAGCTTTTGCCGGTGTATCTGACGGTAGGGTTGTTACCGTTTATGGTGCGTGTGCATCTTTATGATACGGGCTTGCAGCAGTTCCCTTGGTACTATGCAAATATTGACACGATGTTTGGTGATACGTTCCTGTATTATCGCCAGTGGTGGTTTACTGCGATTGCATTTTACATGCTGTTTGTTCTTCTGTGGAGACTGGTGCTTGATCGGAAGGTGCTCCGTTTTTCGGTTGCCTGTGTTCCGATGGCAGTCTTTGCGATTTTTGCATTTCTGTCAGCAGTGGCCTCGGATTATCGGAATTATTGTTTTTCGGGAAGCTTTGAGCAGTTTGAGAACGTGTTTGTCCTGATGGGCTATGCGCTGATCGTATACTATATACTGATTGTGGTAAAGTCAGAGCGTGAAGTAAAGAGTATCCTGAATGTGTTGACGTTTTCCACTTTAGGACTGGGGCTGATCGGAACGTTCCAGACATTTGGATATAATATTATGGCAACCGATTTCGCGAAGTCTTTTATTGTTCCATCCGGTATGCAGGTGGATCTGCAGATTAAATCGAGTGACAGTGCGGCGTTCATGACCCTGTATAATCCAAACTATGTAGGTGTGTATGTTGCCATGCTGTTTCCGATGTATGCAACGTTGCTGCTGTTTGCAAAGAAGCACATTGAGCGTCTGGTCTATGCCATAACACTGGTGACGCTGTTGATTGGTTTGTATGGTTCCGGTTCGAAGGCGGCATTTCTGGTAATTGCAGTAGAGATGGTGGTGCTGCTGGTATTTATGCGCAGACCGATTCTGAAGTTCTGGTATGTCGTGATTCCGGCAGCAACTGCGTTGGTTTGTATCTTCCTTTTGGTGAATCAGGCTCAGGACAATGTATATACACAGCGTATTGCACAGGCATTGCGTATGCATAAAACAGAACATGCGTTAGAGTCGATTGAGACAGCGGAGGATGGGGTTCATTTTGTTTATAAGGGCAATGAACTGGTTGTAGCAATCCGGCAGAACGACATGGAAAGTTTTTCGTTTAATTTCTGTGACGGAGAGGGGAATCTGATTGCGGCGTCCATGAAGGATGATGCATTTTCTTATGTATTGGAGGATCCGAGATTTGAGAATATTGAGATACGCCTGATGACTTATGATGACTTGTTTTGTTTTGGTGTGTTGATTGATGGACATACTTGGGGATTTACGAACCAGTACGATGACAGTGGAATGTATTATTACTTGACGGAGAAGGGAAAGTTTGATCAGCTGCATATGGCGGATCAGGTGCTGTTCAATGATTATGAGCGCATCCTTTCCGGCCGTGGCTACATCTGGTCTGTAAGTATTCCGTTATTGAAGGAACATTTTATACTGGGCTCCGGCGCGGATACCTTTGTTATGACCTTTCCGCAGCAGGATTATCTGAGATTGTGGCGGAATGGGTTTGCAGAACAGATTATGTCAAAGCCGCACAGCCTGTATCTGCAGGTTGGTGTACAGGATGGTGTGATCGCGTTGCTTGGTATGCTGGCATTCTTTGTGATGTATCTCGGATACAGTGTGCGCCTTTATATTGTTTCTCGTTTTGAGAGCTTTTATGAGCGTATGGGTGTGGCGGTGATGCTGGCAGTTCTCGGGTTTGCGGTTATGGGTATCTCGAATGATTCGAGTATTACGGTGAGCCCGATATTTTGGGCATTGGCGGGCTTAGGCGTTTACCTGAACAGCAAGTCGGCAGAACTCATAAAATCGCGTAAATCGGCTTCTGAGAGCGTTACAGAGTAATATAAGGGGCATATGTGAATAGAAGCAGTGATAGAAAAGAATACGATAGGAGCAAACAGAAACTCCCTGTTACGATTGATGTAACAGGGAGTTTAATTATTTACGGATTATTTCAATTTGGAATTATTACATCTGTGGGATGAGTGACCGATTTATTTACTCCAATGTAGTGAACTGGAGCGGGGAATCCTCACTGATGGTTATGGTTACTTCAGTGTAGTCCTGATCGGAAGTCCAGTCGTTGCTTAACTCTTTTACCTTGATACGGAGCTTCAGCTGGCGGATATGGTAGATGCTTCCGACATTGACAGCATCAATATCGGTAATCTCTACATACTGTGAGATATCCGTGGTGCCGCGGCGGAAAGAGAGTGCCGCTTTGATGGTATCCCAGTTGGTGTTTGCCAGAGTCTTAGTCTTCTGGGTTACGGTAATCGGCGGTGTACTGTCATCAAGATCGAGGTATGAAGTGGTCTTCAGCTGTGCGCGTGCGCCGTTGCCTTTATAAAGCTTAATCTCGTATCTACCGATGTCGGCCTTGTTGATGGTGTTTCCGCCGGCATTTGTAACCGGTTTAATAATCAGCTCTTTGCCGTTAGAGGACTGGCTGATCGTCAGCTTGTCTGCGGCAACGCCTTTGTAAAGAATCAATACGGAGTATTTATCTTTTTCAGTAGATGCACCGGCTACATTGGTAATCCACTTGATTTTTTCAGATGATACGAAGTAGCCGGCATTGTCGGTGCTTACCACACGAACGGTGGATTCGTAATCGGACAGGTCGGTTTTATTCAGCTTCAGATCAATCGTCGAAGCGGAAAGCACCAGCTTCGGTTCGATGCCGGTCGCTTTGCTCGTGTTCTTCACGGAGATGGTGAAGTTCTTGGATAAGGTTTTATCTTCGCAGAATGCCGTAATCTTGATTACGAAACGTCGTACGGTATTGCCGGTTACGGTCGTTGCAAGGTCTATACCTTCCGTGATTGTCAGCGTGTCACCGTCTACAGAGAAGTTGAAAAGTGATTTGTCACTATATGTAAGCGGGTCAACCAGGCTGTAGGAGTAGCTTGCAGACATCTTGTCACCGAGCTGATCCTTCGGCATCAGCTTGATGGAGATATAGTCTTCCTCGTCCAGATTGCCGGTAGCGGCAAGAAGACCGGTGGATTTGCTCAGGGCGAAGCTGCTCATGGTACGTTTGCCTTCAATGGTAATCAGGGCTTTACCAACGGTTCTATTGTCGTTGTTAATGATATAGACGTATACATTGCCCTTTGCAAGGGGATACAGACGTCCGGTGTCATCGTCTACCAGAAGCTTTCCGGTATCGGAAGACTTGTAGGTATATGCGGATTGGTCTACGGTATCCGTTCCTTTTTCGATATAATTGGAAGTAGTCTTACGGTCGGTATCGGTGTAAGGGAAGCGGGCATACAGGAACAGTCCGCGGAGGTCATCGCCGATACAGATGGTGTTGTTGGTGGTGTAGTTCAGATCCGGTACACTGGCGTCTGTTGTATCGATCGCGAATCCATTACAAGTTCCGTAAACCGGCTCTACTTGTGGAATCGAAGTGAAGTTGCCGGTGGCGGTCAGTTCGCCGAGCTTGTTGCCGTAGTCGTCATAGCCGAGGTCCATGGTTGCACGGATAACGGCGACGTTGTTCTGTTTGAAGAAGTACAGCGTGTTGTTGCTCAACTGATATGCATATTCCAGAGCGTCTTTGTTCTGGGCTTCAAAGGTGCAGGGATAGAAAGCAACGGAGGAGATATCCACGCCTTCTTTGTTATATACCTTAACCTGCATGGTGTATTCTTTTTCAATCTCAACTCTGTCACTGACAAGCTCTATGTAGGACGGTGTGATGCCGGAACCGGTTACGCGTGCAACAACGTCGGGGTATTCTGTATGCATAAAGCTGTATTCGACGCCTTGTGTGAGGTCGGTCAGCATGGTGACACAGAGGGTAGTTTTACTATTTGGGCTCAAGTCGATAGACTGGAAATCGGTCGTATATACGTTGCCGCCAACCTGATACGATATACGCAGAAGACGATTGTTCTCTACGATAGCTTTAGCGTACTCTGCTTTGTTCAGCGTAATCTCAACAGTATTCAGTGTTGTCTGTCGGATGCTTTCAAATGCAGGCTCGTCCGGCGCTACGATGAAGCTGAGTTCTGCGATCATCTCGGCATCATCCGGAGTAGTTGCTGTCTGGGACAAAGTCTTCGACTTAAATGCACCTACCGTGATGATGTATTCACCGGCAGCAGTCGGGGTGAACTCGGAACCGTTCATTACGATGCCTGTCTGGTCGCAGAAGTATGCGCGGTACAGTTTGGTCTGAGCAAAGCTGAGCTGGTTACCGTCTGCGTCCAATGTCAGGGTCTCAAGAGAGTAGGTCTTACCAATCTGTAAGGTCTCAGAAGGATCCGTGCCGTCCTTGAAGCGGATCTCGAGGCGGTCAACAACCGGTGTTTTTTTACCTACAACAACGTTGAATTTGCGGTAGGCGAGTGCACCGGTGGACTTGTTTTTGATGGCAGCGGTGATAACCGCTTCACCGGACTCGGCGGTCATGGCTTTGTTCTTGTCTGCACGTGCCTGGCCGGTCTTTGCGTTAATCCAGAGGATATCTTCATCACTGGAGCTCCATGTGATTTGGTATTTTGCATCATTTACAGCAATCTCTTCGCCGTGACGGAAAAGATTAAAGTCCTGATATTCGTTTTTCTTCATGGTCAGAGAGTCGTTTACGGCAATCTCTTTGCCGGATGTTGTTTTAAACAACCAGGCAGATGCTGCGCTTGCAGGGATCATACCGGTAAACATACCAACCAGCAGGGAGAGAATCAGCAGAGCGCTCAATTTTTTCTTCATAGCTTACCTCCGTTTTACTTCATGTTGTCCTTATGGACATAGATATACTACTATATCTTGTATCATAGCACATTCGTTTTTAAAACACAATATAATACGGAAAGAAAATAAAACATCCTTGTACCGAGGACGGCACAAGGATGTTTTCCTCTCTTGTATGCTTGTTTCTCTTCTGTGGTTTGTGATATCGTGTCATTTGTGCATCAGCGGACAATTAGCGTACGCTTAAGGTGAAGTTCTTTTCAATCGTGTGGGCAATGTAATTGCCGTCTGCGAAGCTTTCTCTGATGGTGATGGATTCAACAAGCAGTGTGGTACCGATCTGACGTGCGCTTGCTGCCTCTACGGTAAGTGTACCGGCTGCGCCGTTTGCATTTAGCGTAAAGTATTTTGTGAGAGAGTCAGGTGTGCCGGCTGCAATCGCTGCGGCATCACCAGTGGTGATGGTCTTTTTATCCTGGGTTACAGTCGGTACCGGCTGCGTGTTGGTAATGGTAAACTGTGCGGTAGTTACAAGACCTTCCTTCGTGCTTCCATCGCTGGTCTGGTATACCTTTACGATATAACTTCCATCGAAGAAGTTGATCTTATTCTCTTCTTCAGAACGTACTGTGAAGGTATCGTTGCCGCTGAACTGAGTAACGGTCGCGGATTCGGTCTCGCCTGCCTTGGTGATGGTGTAGCCGTAACCACCGGTTACGGAGGCTACCTTGTTACCGTTTGCGTCATAGGAAAACAGCTTGATGCCTACATTCATATCTGCGGTATCGCCGTTTGCATAGATAATATCCTTCGGAACGTTGTCAATTACAACGCGGTAGCTCTTTGCTTCACTCGGTGCTACAACGTTTACGGTGAGTACCTGAGTCTTGCCACTCTCGGTATCCTTCACCTCGTAACGGTAGACACCGGCTACGGAGAACATGCCACCGTTCAGGGAGATGGTATCGCCATCTGCGCTGAGAGCTACAAGTGCCGGAGCGGTAGTGGTGTTGGTCTGGGTTACAGTGATTGCAGTTACCGGCATCTTGTCACCGTACTGGTCACGAATCTGCATGGTAACAGTTGCAAGGTCTGCAGCAACATCCTTGGACAGCTTTACAACCGGGTTGTCAAGCGATACGGAGCTTGCCTTTCTTGCAGCGCGGATGGTAACGGTTGCAGTACCGATTACCTGATTGTTGTCCATAATCTTAACGATAACGGTGCCGGTAGCAATCGGAACAAGCAGACCGTTTTCGTCAATCAGAAGTTTGTTGGTATCAGTAGATTCAAAATGAAGATCTGCGTTTGTCTTGGTGCTGTCATCCGAGAAGGTTGCCTTGGCAAACAGACGGAAGTCAGTATCATTCAATGCGACAAACATGTTGCTGTGGTTCCAGTTTTCGGTGGTGCCGACATTTAACTTAAGGTTTTTCAAGGATACCGGTGCGGCATCAACAGCAACGAAGCTTCCTTTACCGGTGTAGGTAATCTCAGAACCGGTAGAGTCATAGCTGTAGGTGTGGTATACGGCAGTGATAGTAGCGCGGTCACCGACATTGAAGAGAATGAGGGTGCCGTTTACTGTATCATAATAACCGTAATCGGAAGTGATCTCAACATTTGCAAGGTTGGTCTCGGTAGTAACGTCAATGCCGTTTGCATCGAAGAGACTTACCTTAATTTCGGTCGGCTGTCCGTAAGTGATGGAATCACTGTGAACTACGACAGAGGCAACCTCACCAACGCGTGCGGTAAAGCTTTCTTTGGTATCACCGAAGGTGATTTCATATACATGATTGTTTACAAGGTCGAGGTACATCTCAAGGTATGCGGTCTTGCCGTCCTTGGAGAAGCTGAGACTCTTGATATCCTGACGAATCAGGGTGTTATGGTCGATAACGGTGATGTCGGACTGCTTCAGTTCCTTGGATACATCTGAATTGAACTGGATCGCAATCTTGTTCAGGCTTTCCTGACGGATCTCGCTGACGGAGTTACCAACGGTAATCGTTACGGAATCCTTTGCAGTCGGGCCGTTTGCATCACTGTAGTCAGACTTAACATAAGTGGATACGGTGAGGACTGCAGTACCCGGCTTGTGGGTGGTAACACGACCGTTCTTGTCAATGGTTGCAACAGAAGTGTCGCTGGAGGTCCACTGACGGTAGTCGGTTACATATTCCTTACGGATACCGGACTTGTCGCCGTTTTTGTTGTACATAACGGAGTTAAAGTCTGCAACCTCTTTTCCAATCGGAAGGATTTCGTCTGCAAGCTCTTTGTTAGAGATTTCAACCTTGGAGGCGCTTTCCTTAATATATACGGTTGCACTGAGCGTGCTTACCTTACCGGTTGCTTTTTCAGTCAGGGTTGCAATAAGGGTAGTGGTCGCGTCGTTGCCTACGGACAGTGCGCGGACCTTACCGTTTTTGGAGTCAACCTTCAGCATATCCGGGTCTGTGGTGGAATAGCTGATTCTGTAATCGCTGAGGTTGTCGGCAACGACATTGAAGTCGAAGATTTTGCCGCCGACCCAGATGGTCTTCTTGGTGGTGTTCAATTTAGGCTTGCTTGCTGCCTGGACGCCTGCTGCCGGAGCAAAGGTCGCAATGCTTAATACCAATGCAAGGGCAAGTGCAAGTTTCCTCATGAATGATTTCATGTGTTCTCCTTTCTGCCGCGTTGCGGCCTTCCGCATAGGTTTGTGTGCGGAGATGCTTTTGTTTTTTCGTGCGTTTCTTGTCGGAAAACTGCATATTTTGTGGGTTTTCACGGTAAGTTTATGCAAGCGCTTAATGATGTATTAAATCGGCGTTTTTTTGCGAATTCTAGTTGTGGACAAAAGAAAACAATAGAAAATACAGGAAGAAAATGAACAGGAGGCTTCTGAAAAAACTCGCAATTGACACCATTTTTTACACCGTGCTGATGCCAGTTTACACCACATGGAAGTGGTGTCAGAAAAAATTGTATCAGGCAGGAAAATCAAGGAGGTTATGCAGGATGATAAGGACAGAGGAGAACACAAAAGAAAAGAAGCTCCCCAAAGGAATTACCCGTTGCAGTGACGGTAGGTACCAGGCGCGGTATACCAGTGAAGGACATCGGTATTCTTTGTACGGAAGAGATGTAGAGGAGCTGGCGTTACGACTGGCGCAGGCAAAGCAGCAGGCGGAAGAAAAGAAGAAAGCACAGGAGCAGTACCGCGAGATGCTTCTGATGCGGGAGCAGGAGAAGCCGCGTTGTGGATTGACGTTGAACCAATGGTATGAGTTCTGGTTGAACGAGTACAAGTGTACGACGGTAAAGCAGGGAACGGTAGACAGCTACCGCTGTATGTATGAGTATTACATCCGTGATGTACTGGGGGACAGGCCGTTAGCAGAGATACGGACGGATGAACTGCAGCGTTTCTTCAACGACATGAGCCGGATGGGGTACTCGAAGGCTACATTGTCGCTGACTTCCGTGGTGATCGGTTCAATGTTTCGTCAAGCGGTAAAAAATGATCTGATTGGGAGAAATCCCGTGGATGCCTGTATTTTGCCCAGAGGACGCAGGAAGGTGGTGGAGCGTCAGGCGCTGACCGAGGTACAGCAGGAACGCCTGCTGGCTGCGGCGCACGGGAATCCGGTAGAGGGGATTCTGTTACTGGCGCTTGGAACCGGTATGCGTATCGGTGAGATTACCGGATTGCAGTGGAGTGATATCAACTGGAAAAAAAGTGAGTTGTATGTGCGTACTACTCTGAAACAGCGCAGGGAGAACCGTAGCTTTTATCTGGATTTGCCGAAAACCGGAAGCAGTGCACGGACGATCCCCTTGCTGCCGGAGATGGTGCGCGTATTGCGACAGGAACAGACAAAACGCAGGGAGGAGCGGAAGGATGCCGGAAATGCATGGAGACCGCTTCCGGGTATGGAGCAACTCGTTTTTTTGCAGAAGGACGGAACGCCGATATCCGGACAACTGGTGCGCCAGCAGCTTACCCGGTTGATTGATGGAATGAACGGTCATCTATCCGGTGCGGCAAAGCGAAAAACAGGAAAGTCGATCGAGGGCAGGGAGAGAGAACCGATGCCGCATCTGACGCCGCATGTGCTGCGTCATACGTTTGCGACACGCGCGATTGAGCAGGGGATTCCCCCGAAAGTAGTGCAGGAACTGCTGGGGCACAGCAGTATCACGATGACGCTGGATCTGTACACACATGTCCTGCCACAGACAAAGGCAGAAGAGATAAAAAAGTTGGACTTTTTGTTCTAGTGTGTTGCACTTTTTGCCTCCGGGGGAATGTAAGTGATAGGGCTTAACTGCCCAAACATACAAACGGAGGAATATATTATGGGTGACGGAAAAGTGACAGGACGTGAGGAGGTTCTGGAGGAACTGGTGCTTCGGGGAAAAGTACCGGGGATTGGATTTTGTGAAGAAGAGCGCGATGTTCTGGTACACATACTCTGGGGAAAGTATGAATCAGAACAGGTGCCGGTACATGAAGGCTTTGGTCTGCAGATGGAGGACGACGGCGGATGGAACCGACGGATTCCGGATATCTCAACAGATCCACAGGAGATTTGTTATCTGGCAGAGCGGATGAACCGCTATCGGGTCAGCAGATATCATTTTGATGATGTGATAGCAGATTTTCTGGCTGTTGTGTAAACAGATTTAGAGAAAGCCAATCAAATAACTTGCAATAAGCACCAAACGGGAGTAGAATAACTGCGTTTGGTGCTTTTCACATTAATAGGAAGAAAGCATTAGAAAGGCGGTAATGCGAGATGATCATTGACATACATGCACATATTTTTCCGGATAAGATTGCAGAAAAGGCAACGAAGGGGATTGAGAGCTTCTATGATATAGAGATGGACACGGTAGGAAGTGTTTCAAACCTGATTGCAGAGGGAGAGAGAGCAGGAATCGATCGTTTTGTGGTACATTCCGTGGCAACAACCTGCGCGCAGGTGGAGAGCATTAACCGATTTATCGTGAGCACAGTGGAACAATTCCCGGATAAACTGTTGGGATTCGCCACGATGCATCCTGATTATGAGGGAATCCAACAAGAAATCGAATGGGCGATGGAGCATGGACTTGCCGGAGTCAAGATTCATCCGGATTTTCAGAAGTTCCTGATTGATGATGAGAAGGCGTACCCGTTGTACGAGTGCATTGAAGGACGGATTCCGCTTCTGGTGCATACCGGTGATTACCGCTATGAGTATTCCAAGCCGGAGCGTATGGCACGAGTGATGGATCGTTTTCCGAAGCTGGATGTAATCGGGGCACACTTTGGCGGCTGGTCGGTCTGGGAGAAGGCCACAGAGATTCTGGGGGGACGCCGCATCTGGGTAGATACATCGAGTTCCTTATACTCGATTGCACCTGAGACAGCGAGACGGCTGATCGATGCGTACGGGGTTGAGCATGTATTGTTCGGCTCAGATTTTCCGATGTGGAAGCCGAAGGAGGAGCTGGAACGCTTTATGCAGATTCCGCTTACGGAAGAAGAGCGGGAAAAGATTCTGTGGAAGAATGCGGCAGAGTTGCTAAGACTTTAAAGTTTTAGCACCTTTTACGCGCTTGCGGAACTCTGCAGAACGTTTGTTAAAGTACGAATTAATTTCTCGCGGCTTGCTGATGTTGTAAGTTGCAAGTACGTTGGAAAAGTAATCTTGAAGCACGGCTTCCGATACCGTACCTATGATATCGGAGGTGGTGCTTTTTTTTCTGCCGCGTTTTATCTTCAGCTGTAGTGCGGGGCGTTCGAACGAGGTTACGATACGGATGGCTTCGGGGCCGTACCACTCCAGACTGTTGTATATCTGGTCTATCAGTGCACGGTCATCTGCGGGCAGTGCGTCTGCATCAAGCTCCAGAACCCGGCAGCCGTTCTCGCGCATGTTCCGGTATATCGTGGGGTAGGGGATGAATGCGGTGGCATGCAGGCTGCATTCGTCCTCGAACAAGGCATGATGATACAGAGCGAGAGAAAAACACTGGGAATAGTAAAGGATTGCCTGTACCCGGAGTGCGGATATGTCGCCATCGGCACGGTTGATGATGTATTGGGCGATCAGGGAGAGTCTTGAACCGATAAGAAGCTGCTGTACAGCAGTATGGCTTTTATGGAATGCAAGCTCTGTGATGCGTTCTTTGTTCGTCTCCAGAAGCGTAAGATAATATGCCGGGTCTCTTAAGATATGGAAAAGCTCCTTGGAGTACTCGGGGGTTGGAGTGATTCCGTTCAGATAACGAAGAATGGTGGTCTGTCCCCAGCCCAGAAGAAGAGAAAGCGGCTTTCTTCCTATATTATATTGTTTGAGTATCTGAAGAATCTCGTCTTTGCTGATGCATTCCGCAGAATCCGCTTTTGCCGGGGATGTCATGGGCAGTCTGCCCTCCTTGTTAGTATTTTCTGAACTCGTTGATGTCATGGATGATAATCTTAAAGCCCTTCAGAATGCGGTTGAAGAAACCGGCGCGGTAGAAGCTGAGTAGAATCATACCAACCGGAATACCGATAATCATACCGATAATGCCGTTAATACGGTAACCGACAAACATGAAAAACAGTGCGTAAAGCGGAGAGAGTCCGACGGAGTCTCCCATGATTTTCGGCTGGAGGAGCTGCTTTAAGAGCAGACATACCAGATAGATGATAATGAGAAATACTGCATACAGGTAGTCTCCGGAGATGATCTTAAATACCACCCACGGGGCAATGATGGTACCGGTACCGAAAACGGGCAGAAAATCAAGAATTGCTGTGATGAATGCCAGAAGTAAGGCGTATTCTACGTCAAGAAGCTTAAAGCCGACAAAGAGCGCAAGCATGATAATAATCATGAGCTTTAGCTGGGTCTTCAGATAACCGCCGACCGCTGTTTTGATATTGTCCATCACAACACGGTAGTAGTGCTGGATCGAAGTAGGAACCGCGCGGGAGAGGGTTAACGCGAGCTTATTACGGTCAATCATAACAAAGTAGGTTGCCAGAATCGAGATGATAATCAGAATCAGCAGGTTCAGGGCGCTGTTCAGATAGCTTCCGGCAGCAGACAGATTGATCTGTTCCATAAGGTCGGTTGCAAAAGCGGTAAGTGCTGTTTCTATGCTGGCGTCCAAAGAACTGATGGTTTGGTGCAGGCTGTCAGGGAGAGAGATGGAAAGATTGGCAAGTGCAAGACGAAATTCGTCCAAAAAGCCCAGGAACGTGGCGATAATGTCATCCATCTCACCGAAAAGGGACTGTAATCCTTGCAGGATACCCCAGATGAGCAGGTAAATCAGAGCAAAGAGCACAGCAAGTACCAGTACAATGATAACGGCAGAACTGTGTTTTCTTAATATCTTAACCTTTTTTTCCAGAAAGTTTACCAATGGATTTGCAATCGCGGATACGATGAGCGCAATGACAAACGGAAGGAAGAAGGACAAGAGCTTAGGCCCCAGCCAGATAACAAGTACTGCGACAAGAATGCAGAGTACCAGATTTACAACAATTTTTGTATATAGAAGTGTTTTTTCTTTCAAATAAATCACCGGCCTTTCCGATCGCTGCAAGCTGCAAGCTGTAAACTGTGGAACACAGTGAAAAGTAATGCAGCCATGTAATTCTCTTGTATAAAATTGTAGTGGATATTACAAGAAATGGCAAATTAAGATTTTATTAATTCTGCTCGGGAGCTTTGTCGTCTCCGTGTTTCCCAAGAAAATATGCTGCAGCAAAGCCGGCTGCAAGGGCAATCGGGGAGAGTACAAGGATAAAGAAGGACGGTGCCGGTATCCGGAATGATGTAAAGATGGAAATCGGAGAGGCAGCAACCAGACCGAGTACGGCGCAGTAGGTGTAAGTTTCAAACCGTGCCAATAGGAAAGAAATCAGTTTTGCGATTGCAAAGATGCCAATCAGTACACCGATTCCGAACGGTACGAGCACGGCACATTCCGCAAGGGCGGCGCTGATATTGAAGTCCAATACGGCACGTACGAAATTGTTAATGGAGGTCAGTATCGGTGCATAATAGCCGAGTGACATCAGGATCATAGAGCCGCTGACACCGGGAATAACCATGGTGGCAGAAGCGATAACACCGATAAAGAACAGTTTTACTATGGTAACTGCATCTGCGGTAAGTACAAGATCCGTGCGTTCTTCGCCTGTGATGAAGGGAAGCAATACCAACAGGGCAAAGAATATGAAAAACAGAGCAATGCCGGTCACACCGATTTTTTGTCCCCGAACTTTCTGCCATATGGCAGGAACACCGCCGAGAATCAAGCCGATAAACAGCAAAATTGTAGGGAGCGGATAGCGGGCAAAAAGAAATTCGATAATAAAAGAAAGCCCCAGCAGTCCGACTACCATGCCGATGCCGTAAGGAAGCAGTGTGGAAATACTCTTTTTAAAGTGTCGGAAAAGTCCGGTCACGGAGTTGATGATTTTATCGTAGATTCCCATGGAAACAGCGAGTGTACCGCCGCTGAGACCGGGAATAATGTTAGCAATGCCGATAGCGCAACCGCGCAGAATGTCGAAGAGAAATTTCATAGTGACCCCATTTCGGGAAGGCAGACCTTCCGTGTTTTACTTATAATATAGAGAAAAAACCTACAGATAGGGCAGAGGAAAACTGCCTGTCTATCTGTAGGTAGTATAATACGAATTCAATATTTACGCAATCAATTTCACTGTCCGGAAGCAATATCTTCGAGGTAATCCAGCTTGCTTACGGATACTTCGTAGGCAATGCGCTGTTCCGTTTCAGTTTCGCTGAGCTTTTTCTGGTACTCGCGGCTCTGGATGCGTCCCCAGAGCTGGACATGACCGCCTACCGAAAAGCTGTCGGCAAAACGTGCGTTGCGTCCCCAACAGATGCAGGGGATGTAGTCAGACTTGCCGTACGGGCGGTTGACTGCAAGCAGGACGTCGGCTATCTCACGACCGAGCGGAGTTTTGCGGTAAACCGGCTTTTTGCAGACATAGCCGTCAAGAAAGATACTGTTCGGCTTGGCACTTGCAGGTTCTTCGTCTGACAGGGTAACCTCGCGGGCAAAGACGGAGAGAAGAAGCCGGTTCTTGTTTTCTGTGTGATAGTTGTAGGAACGGAACTGACCGTTAATCTCTGCGTATTTCCCAACCTGGTCCGCATGGATATCCAAAAGTCGTTCGGATGCCATAACAGGAATTATGTCGCAGGAGTCACTGAGACGCCCCACGGAAAGGTCAAACAGATAAAATCCTTCTCCAAATACTTCATGACTAAAACGGAACGGACTGATGATTTTGCCGCTTAACGTGGCTTGATTGTTGTCAATGGTCTTATCCATATATATCGTAGTTCTCCCTTCTGGTGTTACTTAGAAAAACCGGTTTTTTTTCATAGTATGCTGATGAGCTGTATTATATATGGAAATAAATAGAAACGCAAGAAAAAGCGGTTGACAGGAATTGACAAAAGCTGGAGGAATTGCTCTTGGAAGTGCGGTAAACTTGGGCGTAGGCAGGGTGTAAAGCACCCAAATCGGAAAAAACTTGCATCTCGCGAAAATTGTGATACAATACGAAACGGATTCTATATAAGGAAGAAAAGGTATATATATTATGAAGAGAGAAGATGTAAGAAATATAGCGATCATCGCGCACGTTGACCATGGTAAGACTACACTGGTGGACGAGCTTCTGAAGCAGAGTGGTATTTTCCGTGCCAATCAGGTGTTAGAAGAGCGTGTGATGGACTCAAATGACATCGAGCGTGAGCGTGGTATTACCATTCTGTCGAAGAATACTGCAGTGTATTATAACGGTGTAAAGATTAACATTATCGACACTCCGGGACATGCGGACTTCGGTGGTGAGGTTGAACGTGTACTGAAGATGGTAAACGGTGTTATTCTCGTCGTAGATGCGTTTGAAGGACCGATACCTCAAGCACGATTTGTATTGCGTA
>JAZSIB010000051.1:0-12597 GCA_045533585.1 Lachnospiraceae bacterium
TACAACATAGTAAAATCGAAACATATGCGGGTGTTCCTTTCGCGTGTGCTTTAACCGTACAGAATACGGTTGCTTTTCGCCGGTAAAAGTGCTTAAATTCTCTATAGCATTAATGATAGAAAAGCATGTGGTATATCGAGAACAACAGCCGAAAGCTGTGCTCTAAAATGCTATTATACAAAAGTAAAAATAAAAATGCAACTTTATCGTATATTACAAGGGAAGGGAAAAATATAACAAAATGAAAATTACAACTTTGTGTTATATTGAAGCAGATGACCGCTATCTTATGCTCCATCGTGTGTCGAAGGAGAAAAAGGATGACCCCAATGCAGGAAAGTGGATTGGCGTCGGCGGGCATTTTGAAGATGGGGAAAGTCCGGAAGAGTGTATGCTTCGTGAGGTGTATGAGGAGACCGGGCTGACTCCGGTATTATGGAAACAGCGCGGTATCATTACCTTTGTCTCGGACCAATGGGAAACAGAATACATGCATCTGTTTACGGCAGAATTGTCGGAGAGGGATGAGAGAATCGAACTCCCGGACTGTGATGAAGGGGAACTGGCATGGGTAGAAAAAGAACAGGTATTTCATTTGCCACTATGGGAAGGCGACAAAGTATTCCTAAAGCTTTTGGAAACAGAAAAGGAATTTTTCTCGTTGAAGTTGCGGTATCAGGGGGAGAAACTGACAGAAGCGGTTTTAAATACAACAATGCTTAAAAAATGAAATACAGATGTGATAATATGTGTATGCGGATAAAAAACGTGTACATGACATTCGGAAAAAAGAGAGGAATAAGGAATGGACTTTTCATTAGGATTAACAGTAGCAAATCAGGTCGCAATCATGGTTATCATGATTGCTGTCGGCTTTTTCTGTTATAAGAAGGAATTGCTGACGGAAGCAGGCGTGAAAAGCATGTCGGCGATACTTTTGAATGTGGTAACGCCCTGTATGCTGATCAATGCATACCAGCAGGACTTTAATACCGAACTTGCGGTAAAGTTCCTGACGGCAGCAGGAGCGGCGGTGCTGCTGCATCTGATTATGATAGCGCTTGTGCTGCTTGTGTTCAAAAGACAGGAGAATCCGATGGTGAAAAAGGTGAACACTTTCCTGGCTATCTATTCAAACTGCGGCTTTATGGGGCTGCCGCTTCTGAATGCAGCACTGGGAGACGAGGGTGTGTTCCTCGGCTCAGCTTATCTGGCGGTATTCAGTCTGATGTACTGGACGCAGGGCGTCTATGTATTCAGCGGTGACAAGCGTGATATGATATCAAAGAAGGCGGTTCTGAATCCCGGAGTGCTTGGCGTGCTGATCGGTCTTGTATTCTTTTTCGGTCGGATTAAACTGCCGGGAGTGATCGGTACAACGGTATCCGGCATCGCTGCACTGAATACTCCGGTGGCGATGTTTGTCATCGGTTCCTTCCTTGCAAAGACGAAGGTGAAGAGTGCACTGAAGAATCCGAATGTCTGGCTGGTCACGGTGTTGCGTCTTCTGGTACTTCCGTTGATTTCCCTTGGAGTATTGTTTGCCCTTACCAAGACCGGAATCGCAGACCCGCTGGCAGCAATGGCAGTACTTTTGCAGGTGTCGGCACCCTGCGCAACGGTTGGCTCTCTCTTCGCGGTGAAGTTCGGTTATGATCCGACCTATGCGTCGGAAGTAATTGCGATATCGACGTTGCTTTCTATGATTACGATACCGCTGATGGCATTTGCGGGGGGAATACTATGAATTAAACAACGAAACAATTCAATAATGGGGATTTGGCACAGCATATTAGCGTGTGAAAAATTCATTTTTCACACTACATACTGGTGACAGAGACAGTGCATTACATGATATTGCTGTGTCGAATTCTGTTCGTGTTTCTGCTGTTGAAAAATAACGGAAAGTCAAGGAGATAATACATTGAAGAAAGAACAATAAAGCGATATTATTATAGCAAGAGTATCCGCTCTTCTATGGGAAAAGCGGAGTGAAACAGAACAATATCAGGAAGTTCACGGATGCCGAAAGAAGTAATACGGTTTGTGACGGAACGGAGAGGGAATATGAAAACTTACAGAAACTTATTTGCAGAGTACGGCTATGATGAGAAAGAGATTCAGGAGAGATTAGAAAATATATTCCAGACGATTTTCTACGGCTCCGATGAGGAACGTTTTTATCATGAAGTTGGTGAAGACATGGGGTATCTGACTGATACCGGTAACAACGATGTGCGTACTGAGGGGATGTCCTACGGTATGATGATGTGTGTACAGCTTGATAAAAAGAAAGAGTTTGACCGTATCTGGAAATGGGTTATGACCTATATGTATCTGGACGGACCGATAAATAAAGGGTATTTCCGTTGGTCCTGCGCGACAGACGGACATTCGTATGCAATGGGACCGGCACCGGACGGGGAAGAGTTCTTCGCGGCAGCATTGATATTCGCATCCCGCCGATGGGGAGATGGCGAAGGGATCTTCAACTACCTGCAGCAGGCAAGAAACATCCTGTATGCATGTCTGCACAACGGCGAGGAAGGTCGCCCGGGTGATCCGATGTGGGAGCCGAGCAATCACTATATCAAATTTATCCCGAATTGTGATTGGTCTGACCCGTCCTATCATCTTCCGCACTTCTATGAGGTGTTTGCAGAGGCAGCGAACGAAGAAGACCGACCGTTTTGGGCAGAGGCTGCCAAGGCAAGCCGTGAATACCTGAAGCTGGCATGCCATCCTGATACAGGTCTTGCTGCAGAGTATGCAGAGTACGACGGAACTCCGAAGGTGACTCCGCCGCAGGCATTTGGCGGTAGACACGACTGGTTCTACAGTGATGCTTACCGCGTGGCGTTAAATATCGCTGTGGATTATGCGTGGACGCAGGCTGACCCGTGGCAGCAGGAATGTGCAGATAAGATTCAGACCTTCTTTGAAGAAAAGGCAGACTATGATGATCTTCGTACTTATCTTATCGACGGTACGGTGCTTGAGCAGCCGGCACTTCATCCGGTAGCTATCATTGCAACCAACGCAGCCGCATCCCTTGCAAGTGACGGTGTCGGAAAGTATGCGAAGAAGTGCGTGGAGCGTTTCTGGAACACACCGCTTCGTCTCGGCGACAGAAGATACTATGACAACTGTTTGTATCTGTTCGCGTTCATGGCATTGAGCGGAAATTACAGAAGATATTAAGGTAAGGAATGATCCCGGGTTGTGAAAAATATCCCGGTTCAGGATAAATCGTGAGTTCGAGACCATCCTCACGTTAATCAAAACTAGTACAGCAAGGAGCGTTATCTTTGATCTGTACGCGGAAAGGAAGAATTAAATATGAGAAAAACAGAATTGTTTTCTGTGAGGTCAGCCGCAAAAGCGGCAGTTATCGCTGCGATTTATGTAGTGTTGACCTATGTGTTTGCCTGGTGTGCAAGCGGTGCGGTGCAGATAAGAGTAGCAGAAGCCCTTACGATACTCCCGGTGTTTACGGCAGCAGCTGTACCGGGTCTGGCAATCGGCTGTCTGCTGGCGAATCTTTTGACGGGTTGTGCACTTTGGGATGTCGTTTTTGGCACACTGGCTACCCTGCTAGGCGCAATCGGGACAAGGCTTCTTAGGAAAAAAGGATTCCTTGCAATACTCCCACCGATTCTGTCGAACGTTCTGATTGTTCCCTGGGTATTACGCTTTGTTTATGGCGATGCATGGCCGATATGGCTTTTGATGCTGACGGTTGGTGCAGGAGAGCTGGTTTCCTGCGGTGGACTGGGTTCCCTGCTGATGGTAACTCTGAGGAAATATCCAATCAAGTTGTTCCGATAACATTGTGTGTCAGATTAAGCTGAAACTGCACGGATTGTTTTTCAGTTTGTGCAATAGCTGGAAAGGCGGTAATTCGTATGAGACTTGGCATTAATGCAACTCCGCCCCATACTTCAGTAGAGGAGTGGGCAAACTATCTTACGGAGCGAGGATGTCGCGCAACGGCATTTCCATTGAATTTTTCTGCTCCGGTAAATCGCATTGATGAATATGTGAAGGCAGCAAAAGAAAACGATATTCTGATTGCAGAGGTTGGGGTATGGAACTCGCCGCATGTGCCGGACAAGGAAACGGCAGCAAATGCCCGCATGGTGGCAGAGGAGCAGCTGCGTCTGGCTGAGTATATCGGTGCGAATTGCTGTGTTAACGTATCCGGAGCAGCAGGTCCGGATTGGGCGTTTTGTTATAAAGAGAATTTTTCCGAGTGGCTGTATGATGAGAATGTGCGTTTTATCCAGCTGCTGTGTGACCGCGTGAAGCCGAAGAGAACACGCTTTACACTCGAGCCCATGCAGTGGATGGTACCGGCATCACCGCAGGAATATGTGAAAATATTGAAGGATGTTGACCGTGAAGGATTCGCGGTACACATGGATGCAATCAATTTTATCAAAGATCCATACACGTATACGCATAAGCGTGAACTTCTGGATGAGACATTTGAACTTCTGGGCAGTCAGACGCGGAGCTGTCATCTGAAGGACTGCATTCTGGAGAACGGGACTACGGTGGCAATCAAAGAAGTACCGCTGGGAGAAGGCACGATGGAGATTCCGTATTATCTGGAAAAGATTGCGGCATTGGACCCGGATACTCCGGTATTGCTGGAACATCTGCCGGATATGGAAGCCTACGATAGGGCAATTGACTGGTTGAAAAATAATAAGCTGTGGAAGTAAATTGAATGCTTGTGCAGGGAAAGAGTCGATTGAAACAGATTGATTGGGAAAAGAAGATAGAAGAGAGAGGAAAACAGTATGGCAAACCCGGGAAATTCCGATCAGATTACAAGAGAGTATTTTGATTCCTTATACCTTGAGATGCGTCACATTGACGGGGTAAAACCGGATGTGAAGTTCGAATTATTCGGTGAGACATTTGATACGCCAATTATGATGGCAGCGTTGTCTCATCTGAACAATACCCATCCGGAAGGTCTGGCAGAGCAGGCGCGCGGTGCGAAGCTTGCCAATGCGGTGAACTGGGCAGGTATGGGAGATAAAGAAGAATTGGAACGCATTACGGCAACCGGTGCAAGGACGATAAAGATTATTAAGCCGTATGCAGACAATGAAGTGATTATGGAACGTATCCGTCATGCGGAAAGTTGTGGTATCTTTGCACTCGGGATTGATGTGGATCATGCACTCAGCGGAAGCGGAGAATATGACAACATATTCGGTCTTGAGATGCGTCCGAAGAGCCTTACAGAGTTGAAGGAATTTGTGCAGGAATCCAAGGTTCCGTTTGTAATCAAGGGTGTTTTAAGTACCAAGGATGCAGAAAAATGTGTTGAAGCCGGTGCGAAGGCAATCGTTGTGTCCCATCATCACGGGATCATGGATTATGCCGTACCGCCGCTTTTTGTGCTGCCGGAGATCGTAAAAGCAGTAGACGGACAGATGGATATCTTCGTAGATTGCGGTATTGTAAGCGGTATGGATGCATATAAGGCTCTGGCTCTCGGAGCAACGGCAGTCTGCGCCGGACGTGTTATCATGAAACCGTTAGGTGAAAAAGGTGCAGAAGGCGTGAAGGAAACCATACAGCGCATAACGGCAGAACTCAAAGGTACGATGGCGCGTACCGGATGCGCGGACCTGAAGCATATGGATGCGTCGGTAGTAAGAAGAATCCGATAAGGAGTAATAACATTAAGTGGAACATCGGATGCTTAAAACGGTGTAAGCAAAATCATGCATAGAACCTGCAGATTGGTGCAAACTAACGGTGAATATATTTACCGGAAATGGTGGGCGTCAATCCTGATACTGCCATTTCAGAATGGATGGTGTGTATGAACATTGCAGGAAAGCAGAGCATTGTATTTAAAAGTCGCCCGGTCGTTCTCGCAGCTTCTTCCGTAGTAGGGAAGAAGGAGGGAGAAGGACCGCTGGGCGGCTTTTTTGATGTGGTGGAACAAGACCCGATGTTTGGGGGGAAGAGCTGGGAAGATGCTGAGAGCCGTATGATGAAGCGCGCGGCTGAGGTGGCAATCGAAAAAGCCGGCATGGTAAAGGATGACATTCGGTTCTTGGTAGGTGGAGACTTGCTCGGTCAGCTGATTGCGACCTCGTTCGGAATCGAATCTCTTGAGATTCCTACGCTTGGGGTGTACGGAGCCTGCTCGACGATGGGAGAGTCGCTTCTGGTGGCGGCGGGCATGGCGGATGCCGGATTTGCCGACCGCATCATGGCAATCACTTCGAGTCACTTTGCAGGAGCAGAAAAACAATTCCGTTTTCCGTTGGGATATGGGAATCAGCGTCCACAGGCAGCGACGTGGACGGTAACGGGAAGCGGTGCGGTAATTCTGGGAAGTTCCATGTACCACGGGAAGCGCTTGCAGGAAGAAACTGTACCGGAAGCAGGAGTATCAGGAGAAGCAGAGAAGCGGAATGCAAGTCTTAAGGCAGAAGTACACGTGACCGGAGCAACCATCGGAAAAATCGTAGATTTCGGACTCAAAGATTCTATGAACATGGGGGCATGCATGGCCCCGGCTGCAGCGGATACCATCGTACGGAATCTGCTCGACTTTGGTGTGGAGCCGACGTATTATGACCGGATTATTACAGGAGATCTCGGATATGTCGGGAAAGAAATCCTAATTGATCTGGCAAAACAGAAAGGGTACGATCTGAGTCAGAATCACTCGGATTGCGGAATTGAAATTTATGATCGTGCGACGCAGGACACGCATTCGGGTGGAAGCGGCTGTGGGTGCAGTGCAGTGACACTGGCGGCTTATATTCTTCGCAATCTGCGTTCCGGAAGATGGAGACGAGTGCTTTTTGTACCGACAGGAGCCCTGCTTTCCACGGTGAGTTTTAATGAAGGGCAGAGTGTACCGGGAATTGCACATGCCGTGATGCTGGAAGCTGAGAGTTAAGGAGGAAGAATAATGGGAGATTATATTATATCCTTTGTTGTCGGAGGAGCCATCTGTGTGGGTGTTCAGATTTTTATGGACAATACGAAACTGTTGCCGGGACGGATTATGGTCGGACTTGTAGTACTGGGTGCTGTTATTAGTGCATTTGGCTGGTACGAACCATTTGCCGAGTGGGCAAAAGCAGGAGCGACCGTACCGTTGCTTGGTTTCGGGCATACACTGATGAAGGGTGTGAAGGAAGCTGTGGATAAGGACGGATTTATCGGATTGTTTACCGGAGGATTCAAGGCAGGAGCGGCAGGTTGTGCTGCGGCACTGGTGTTCAGCTATATTGCATCGCTGGTATTTAGACCGAAAATGAAAGGGTAAGCGGATAAAATAAAAGGGCAGGCAGCGACCGGAAGGGATGTTTCCGGTCGTAATTTATTGCATTGCAACATGCGTAAAGAAAGGAAGTAATTTGAAAAAAATCGTGCAAAACATGTGTTGCTGTGCTACAATAAAATGTAGGTGACTATACTTATGGGAACGCGGCTGACGGCAGGACAGACGTGGAACTGAGGGATAAAGTACAATGAACAATGGAACAGTAGAAAAGGCAGAGAATGTGAGGGATTTGAGATGGTAACGGTATTCAATCTGGTTGTATTTTTAATGGCCATGGCATTGATGGGGATCGTATTGTTGAGGAATAAGCGTGTAGATTCCACACTGATAATGGCTGTGATTCTGATCTGTTGCAATTGTTTCGGACGTTATCTTCTGTCTGCTGCACATAATCTGGAAACGGCGATAGTTGCAAATGGATTTATTTATGTGGGAGCTTGTTACATACCGTTATTGATGGTACAGTTTTTGACCGGATTGTGTGATTTTAAGATGCCCAAGCTGTGCCGGAGCGGATTGCTGATATATTCCACCATTGTGTTTGGATGTGCATTGACCGTAGGGCACTCAACGCTATATTACCGTCATGTTGAATTAGTAAAAGCGAATGGCTACAGTTTTCTTGTAAAGGAGTATGGTCCTGCACACAGTCTGTTTGTGGCTATGATGATATTATACGGTGGCATAATGGCGCTTTATATTATATATACGTTGAAAAATTGGAAGAAGATGCCGGTTCAAGCTACGATTACCATCAGTGGCTTAGGGTTTGCTGTGTTTTCCATGTACATTTTGGAACAGGTGCTAAAGCCAACAGTTAGTTTTCTGACACTTGGGTACCTTGCCGGAATTATATTTTTGATAGGTTATTATAAGCGTTTGAAACTGTATGATATGTCTTCCAATATTGCGATTGCGATTGAAGAACATAATCAGCACGCATATCTTGTGTTGGATGAAAAGCATTGCTTTGTGGATGCCAATACTTTGATGAAGGAGCTGTATCCGGAGATCGAAACGTGGCGGGTAGATAGGGAAGTTCCGGAGGCAGATACGGATCTGTATCGTGAAGTAATCGTTCCGCTGAAAAAACAGGAGATTAAGAATGAGAGCGGGAAATATGTTAGCGTAGCGGATAAATACTATGAAATCGAAATACGTAAGATTCCGTGCGGAAAGCAGAATCGCTTTGGATATCTGATTGAATTTTCGGATCGGACACTCGAGAAAAAGTATTACAATGCGGTGGAAGAATACAATACAAAGCTGCAGGAAGCAGTTGAGGAACGAACCGCGGAATTAAAGCAGCAGGAGATGAAAACCAGAAACCTGTTCCTACAGACGGTTGCGGCTCTCAGCGAAGCGGTGGATGCGAAGGATCGTTATACCAGCGGTCATTCCAGACGTGTGGCAGAATACGCGCGTATGATTGCGGAACGGATGGGAAAAAGTAAGGAAGAGCAGGAAGAGATATTCCAAGCGGGACTCTTGCACGATGTCGGAAAAATCCGCGTGCCTGCGGAGATTATTAATAAACCGGGAAGACTAACGGATGAAGAGTTTGCATTGATTAAGATACATCCGGTGACCGGATATCGTATATTACATGAGGTATCCGAGGAAACCCTGATTGCAATCAGTGCCAAATACCACCATGAGCGTTATGACGGAAAAGGCTATCCGAACGGACTGGTTGGGGAGCAGATACCGGAGATTGCGCGAATTCTGGGTGTAGCGGATTCGTATGATGCGATGACAAGTAACCGCAGTTATCGTGACGCGTTGCCACAGGATGTAGTAAGTGCTGAGATTGAGAAGGGGAAGGGCACACAATTCGATCCTCAGATTGCAGATATTATGTTGCAGATGATGCAGGAAGATACGGAGTATCGGATGCGCCAAAGAGAGGGGATGAAGAAGAGAATCCTTTCTGTTGATGATGAACCAATGAACAATAAGATTGTTGCAAGAATCATGAAGGATGAACCGATGTATGAGATTGTAGCGGCAAGTGACGGGGCACAGGCACTGGAGTTATTGGAAGAACAGGATTTTGATTTGATTCTTTTGGATATGATGATGCCTGAGATGGATGGTCTGGAGACCATGAAGCGCATTCGTCAGAAGTCCCAGATACCGGTAGTTATCATGACTGCGGATAAGACGCTGGATACTTCCGTGGAATTTGCAAAACTCGGTTGTGATGATTACCTGACGAAGCCGTTGCAGCCGCTGTTGTTAAAGGAAGTCGTACATAATATGACGGAAAACGAAAGAACACTGTATTCCGAGTTGAAAGGAAGAAGCGTATGATTTAGTGCATTTACGAAAAACAGTGCGCTATGTTATACTACAAAAACAGGGTTGCGGTAATGTAAAACGAAAGCGTATGAAAGAACGGACATGCATTCCGGGACTTCCTGTCTGCTTCGGACTTCTTTACCAATGTGGTAAAAGAAGTAAGACTGAAGAATCCGTTAGAGGACGGTTGTCTTGAAGATATTGTTAAGAAGATGGAAGCAAAGCTTCAACTGTAGGGAGGAAATGTAACATGAGTATGGCAGATGAGATATTCATTCGGACTTGTAAGGATATCTTGGAGAATGGGTCAAGTACCGAGGGTGAGAAGGTGCGTCCGCATTGGGAGGACGGAACTCCTGCTTATACGATAAAGCGTTTCGGTGTTGTAAACCGTTATGATTTGTCGAAAGAATTTCCGATTGTGACACTCAGAAGGACTGCAATTAAGACCTGTCTGGAAGAGATTCTGTGGATATGGCAGAAAAAGTCCAATAACATCAACGAGCTGGGCAGTCATATCTGGGACAGCTGGGCAGACGAGACAGGAAGCATCGGTAAGGCATACGGCTATCAGCTTGGTGTAAAGCATCAGTACAAAGAAGGCATGATGGATCAGGTGGACAGGGTGCTGTTTGATCTCAAGAACAATCCGTACAGCCGTCGTATCATGACGAATCTTTATGTACATCAGGACCTGCACGAGATGCATCTGTATCCGTGTGCTTACAGCATGACCTTCAATGTAACGAAGAGCAGTGACAGCGATAAGCTGAAGCTGAATGCCATCCTGAACCAGCGCTCCAACGATGTTCTTGCAGCCAATGCAATGAATGTTTGTCAGTATGCAGCACTGGTACATATGATGGCGCAGGTGTCCGATATGGAGGTCGGTGAATTTGTTCATGTTATCGCCGATGCACATATCTACGACCGCCATGTTCCGATTGTAAAGGAACTGATTGAGCGTCCTGCGTTCCCGGCACCTACGTTTAAGTTGAACCCTGAGATAAAGAACTTCTATGATTTTACGATAGATGACTTTATTCTGGAGAACTATCAGTATGGGCCGAAGGTAGAAAATATACCCATCGCAATTTGAAATAATTACACAGTAATTATTTCAAATGCAAATTCGCGCGTAGGGCGCGAAGTTTGCGGGAAACCAAAATTCTATAGTATGGAGAAGTGAGATGGAGATTAAGAATCCGATTTTGGCCGGTTTTTATCCGGACCCGTCTGCTTGTGCGGTGGACGGAAAGTTTTATCTGGTGAATTCAAGTTTTTGTTATTTTCCGGGTGTTCCGATTTTTGAGAGCACGGATTTGAAGCATTGGCATCAGATTGGTAATGTTCTGGACAGGGAGTCACAGCTTCCGTTAGAGAAGTTACATATGTCGCGTGGTATCTTCGCACCGACGATTCGTTATAATAACGGCACATTCTACATGATTACGACGAATGTAAGCTGGGGCGGTAACTTCGTAGTAACGGCAACCGATCCGGCTGGTCCTTGGTCGGAGCCGCATTATCTGGAAGGTGCGGATGGTATTGACCCGAGTTTGTTCTTTGATGATGACGGAACCTGTTATTATATCGGTACCAGACCGAATCCGGAAGGCGTTGGACACAACGGTGACTGGTACATCTACATTCAGGAACTTGACCTTGAGAACTGGTGCCTGAAGGGCGATTACAAGCTGGTATGGAACGGCGCAATGCGTAAGGCAGAGTGGCCGGAGGGACCGCATCTTTATAAGAAGGACGGCTGGTATTACATCCTTCACGCAGAAGGAGGTACCGGTCCGGCACATGCAGTGTGCGTAGCAAGAAGTAAAGAGATTTACGGACCGTATGAAGGCAATCTGATGAATCCGATTATCACCCATCGTCATCTTGGTAAGGATTATCCGATTCGTTATGTAGGTCATGCGGATCTGATCGAAGATACCGAAGGTAACTGGTATGCTGTTATGCTGGCATCCAGACCGTGCGAGTGGCACACGAACCTCGGTCGCGAGACTTTCCTTGCGAAAGTTACATGGGAAGACGGCTGGCCGGTATGTAACGCAGGTATCGGTATGTTAGAGGATGTGGTTACGGTATCGCTTAAGGAGACCGAAGGAGAAGAATTGATTACCAGCGGTAAGGATGCAAACGGCATTCCGTTCAACATGGTGATGATTCGTAATCCGATTCCGGGTACGGCAAAGGGCGAAGGAGACGGATACCGCATCAACTTACTTCCGTATACCTTATCCCAGATGGAACCGGCAGCATACCTTGGTATCCGCCAGACATCTTATCACTTTGACGCAAAGACAAATGTGAAGTTCACTCCGAGCAAAGATGGCGAAATGGCAGGACTTGCACTCTTCCAGAGCGAAGCTGCTTACGTGACCGTAGTGTATGGACAGTTTAACGGCAAGACGCAGGTACGAGTGATTAAGAATTCCAGAGACTTGAATGCAGAGCCGGCGTTCCCGGTTAAGTGCGTAGAAGAAGTACTTGCAAGTGCAGAGGTTACGGCAGATCAGATAAGCTTTGCAATTACCCAGAAGGGACAGGAGGCTAGTATCTCCTACAGCACCGGAGCAGAGGAGAAGACACTGTTAACCGGACTTTCGACTAAGTTCTTAAGTACCGAATCCGCAGGTGGCTTCGTAGGATGTACCGTTGGTATGTATGCAAGTGCAAACGGTTCCGAATCCGCGAACAGCGCATACTTTAGCGGAATCGATTATACCGACCTGTAAAGAATCAAGGACTACCACAATTAAGGTAGTCTTTTTGATTTGCTGGATTTTATGTGTAAAGTTATAACATATAAAAAGGAGCCGTTACAATGATTGTAACAGCTCCAAAATTTTGCTTCGAGGTCTGGTAAGGTGTTATATTATTGCATCGGTGACTGTGTAGTGACGTCGACACTTACGTCGTGGCGAGCTTGCGAGACAGGATGTTAGTGG
>JAZSIB010000036.1:0-5381 GCA_045533585.1 Lachnospiraceae bacterium
GGGTACGAAGTCTTCGAGGCGTATAACGGAGAAGAGGCGATCGAAGTGATGAAACGGCAGGAGATTCATCTGGTACTGATGGATATTATGATGCCGGTTATGGTCGGAATCACGGCGATGGCAAAGATTCGTGAACATACCAATACGCCGGTGATTCTTCTGACGGCAAAGGGCGAGGATACCGATAAGGTACTCGGACTTACGGTTGGTGCAGATGATTATGTAACAAAACCATTTAATCCGGTGGAACTCATTGCCCGTGTGAGGGCACAGCTCAGACGTTACATGAATCTGGGTGGCGTAATAAAGCGTGAGACGCAGATTGTAATCGGTGGCATCTGTCTCGACGATGAGGCGAAGACTGTGACCTTGGATGGTGAGCCGGTGAATCTGACTCCGACGGAGTACGAGATACTGAAGCTCATGATGAAGCATCCGGGCAAGGTGTTTTCGTCCACACAGATTTACAATAAGGTGTGGAACGACACTGCCATCGGTGCAGAGGGAACGGTTGCCGTACATATCCGACATCTGCGGGAAAAGATAGAGATCAATCCGGCGGAGCCGCGCTATATCAAGGTCGTTTGGGGACAGGGTTATAAACTTCAGGAGGTCAGGGATGAAACGCATAAAAAGTAGTCTGTTTGTGAAAATCATTGCAATTCTTCTGTTTATCGTAAGCGGTCTCGGCACTGTATGCGGCACGGCAATGTCGGTATATATGGAAGATGAAGGAGTATATGCCGGCGGCAGCAAGCGGTTTGCCGGTACTTATTGGGAAGAAGAAATCTCTTATGATTATAAAGAGGTTCTGATCGGGTATCTGAGAAATAAAATCAACTTAGAACCAGAGGTAAAAGCGTGTGAGTGGAGTAAGAGTACGCAATCGTATATGCTCCGTATGGAGAGTAAACTGAATGCAGGAAATACGAATTTTTGTTATCGGGTAACAGAGTATGATTACGCAACCGCCAATGCAATCAGTGTGTTGGCAAACAGCTCCATGGAAAATGTACCTGTGGTATATAGGGAAACGCTGTATAAAGGGCTTGTGATGGGGAATGGAGAAGTCCGTTATTACACGACCGGCAACAGTATTGAACATGTAAGGGAAGAGATTCGAAGCGAATACGGTGACCGTATCGGAATGACGACAACGTATTCTGTGTATGCGATAGAGTATGGTATGAATCCGATTGTATCTAAGATGGATTCTTACTATATGGCGAATCAGGTTTACAACTTCTGTGTGGCATACCGTTATGAATTAATTGTTGCAACGGTTGCGGCTGCATTGCTTTGGGTAATATCGCTAATCTTCTTATTGAGTGCGGCAGGACACAAAAAAGGCGAGGAAGAGATTAAACCAAATGTGCAGGATGCAATTCCTTTTGATCTGTATCTGGTGATATATGTGGGAGTTGTGGCATGTGCCGGTGTCATCGTGTCAGAGTTGAGCTATTATGTGACGCTTTCGCAGATTGCCTTTTTAATGCTTCCAATCGGAACGGTAGTCGGCTTTGGGCTTTTGGCAGCATTGCTGATGACTTTTGCAACCCGTTGTAAAGCAAAGACTTTATTCCGTAACACGGTCTGTGGTTATGTGATCCGTTTCTGTATTAAGATGGTGAAAAAACTGTGGGGAGCACTGATGAGTGTAATCCGCAATATTCCGTATATCTGGGTACAGTTGGGTGTGGTAATTGTTCTGGTTGGGGCAAATATTTTACTGGCGACAGTTGCATTGAATGGTTACGGAGATGGTTTCGCGGCATTCTTGTGGCTGGGACTGCAGTGTATCGTAATTGCAGCGGTAGTTTACTTCTCTATCTGCATGAATAAGATTATGCAGGGAGCGAAGAAGCTGGCAGAGGGACAGCAGCGGACTCGTGTAGCTACAGGAAAGATGGTGCTTCATTATAAAGACATGGCAGAGAACCTGAACCATCTGGGAGAAGGTATGGAACGTGCTGTCTCAGAACAGGTGAAGAGTGAGCGCATGAAGACAGAGCTGATTACGAATGTTTCGCATGATATCAAGACGCCGATTACTTCTCTGATTAACTATGTAGACCTTCTGAAAAAAGAAGAGATTGAGAACGAGACAGCGAAGGAATATATTGAGGTTCTGGAACGTCAGGCGGCACGCCTGAAGAAACTGACGGAAGACTTGGTGGAGGCATCAAAGGCGTCCACCGGTAACATTGCAGTCAATATTGCTCCGACTGATGTGGTGGAATTACTTCATCAGTCCATAGCAGAGTATGCTGACCGCCTTGAGGCCAGCCGCTTGACTCCTATGGTGAATGCACCGCAGGATAAGGTAATAATTCCGGCAGACGGCAGACTCTTATGGCGTATCTATGACAATCTGCTCAGTAACATCTGCAAGTATTCCATGCCGGATACCAGAGTGTACTTTGATGTGGCACAGTCAGAAGAACAGGTGCAGATTACAGCGAAGAATATTTCCCGCGAGGTACTAAACATCTCAGTGAATGAACTGAAGGAGCGTTTTGTGCGTGGCGATAGTGCGCGCCATACCGACGGCAGCGGTCTTGGTTTATCCATCGCGGAGAGTCTGACCCAGCTACAGGGAGGAAGCTTCCATCTCTTTGTTGATGGTGATTTGTTCAAAGCCGTATTGGTGTTCTCAAGACTGGAAACGGTTGTGGAAGCGGTGGAAGAAGAACCGGAAGAGTGGGAAGTTGGCGGCGCAACGGACGCAGACGAAATGTGTGAAGTACTTGCGGAAGATGAGGAAGATGTAGAAAACCAAGACGAAGAGAATCTGGTTGTGAAGGTGTATACGGCGCAGGAGAAAGTATCTGTGGAAATGGCAGATACAGAATAATTACTTCCTATAGAATTAAGGTTGGAAAATCAGGATAGTTCAGATGCGGGGAATGCAGTATTTGAACTGTCCTGATTCTCATAAATTAAGCCGTCGTGCAGGACACGGCGGCATTTTTTCATTGGTTCGATTGGAGACCGGCCAGCTGGGCCTCAAGAAAGGCGATTCGTTCTTGCTGTTGAGCGATTACAACTTTATTTTGAGCAATTGTTGCTTCGCATTGAGCAAGCTCTTCTTTTTTCTGGGCAAGGGCTTCACGGCTCTGAGCCACCTCTTCTTCAGCCTCACGTTTAATGGTTCTATACACTTTTTCATATTCTTCGTATGCTTCCAGCATTGTCTGGGCACAGATATCTGCGGTTGTGTTATAGACCGTTTTTGTAGCTTCTTTCAAAGTCGGACTTTTTTCTGCCAGCATTTTCAAATCCTCCCATGTGGTTGCTTTGAAGAACTTTGCCCAATAGTCCAGATGGCAGGCAATGTCTTCTTCAGTTGCTTTATCAACATGGTTTAAGTATAGCACGGAGAGCTGAAATTTTCCAGTGTAGATTTTATGGGTGATATCATCTGCAAGATGATATGTAGTATAGAATCTTGCTTCATCTTCCGGGAAAAGGTCATAATCCAGAATTCCAATGTGGATGGCAGTGTTTGCCTCAAAATAATCCTCACCGACGTTTAGTTTATCGTAGGAGCGGCACAGATAGCTAAGCGACCGTTCTGTCCAGTTCTTGGACTTTAATACCTGCATTTCAACGTTGATGCTGGTATTGTTATTGAGTAATAGCTTTAAGTCCAGAATAAATCCTTTTGAAAATACCGTTTTTCCGAATTCAATCGGGTTTTTTACCTCAATGGAATGAATGTCGCAGTCCTCAAGATTCAACAAGGAACAGATAAGCCCGCGAAGCGCCGTAGGATTTGTTTCAAAAAGCAGATGAAACAAAATATCATTGGTCATACGAAACGGAAGCGGACCGGTAAGGTGATCGATGGAATCCGGTAACGGAATAGCAGCAAAATGCTCCGCTGCGGTTATTGAGTTAGTTGACATTATTCACCTCCTTGTACAAAATATGGTTATTCCGGAATGGGGCTATCATACAGCGCAAATTCACAAAAAACAAGAGAATATGAGAAAATTTGGAGAATTGCACAAAATATAGTAAACGCACTATACAGAATAACGAAAAGTGTTTTAAGAAGGGAGTCGAGGATCGTCGGAAGCTGACGATGACATTGACTTTTTTGTTGGCAAGGAATATATTCAAGTAGAAATGAAGTAAAGGATTATTAACACGAGTTTCTTTAAAAATTATAGAAAGAAGAGGACAAATGACAACCAAATTATTCATTCAGACAATTATAAAATTCAGTCTCGGTGTGCTTCTTGTAGGGGGCTTGATATTCCTTCCGGCAGGGACGCTGATGTTCGTGAATGGGTGGATTTTTATGGGTATACTGTTCGTTCCGATGTTCGCAGCGGGAAGTGTCATGATGGCAAAGAACCCGGGGCTTTTGAAAAACGCTTGTATGTAAAAGAAAAACAGAGTGAACAGAATTCTAAATGGCTCGATGAATTAAAAGTCCACAGTATCTGAATGTATTATGGTACAGTATAAAAAGAAAGGAACATGTGATTATAAGCTTCTTAATAATCATACAGGGGGAAATATGAAAAAAATTTTTCTTTTCTTAGTTGCGATATTATTGCTAATTTTACCGTGTGAAAATGCATATGCAAAAGGAATCAATGTTCCCATTGATGATTCCGATACATACAATGATATTTTTATAACATACGACGAGTTTTTAGAACTATTTGACTTTTATGATGGTGGCGTTTTTGGATTAAAAAAAGAGTTTGTTCCATATAAGCAAAAAATATTAGTAGAAAGATTTTATAAAAAACTTCGGCGTGTAGAGTGTGAGAGTTTATCTCATAAAATTCTTAATAAACAATATGAGTTACCTGTATACACGATGGGACAATGTTATTTTCCTTTTTTTGAAATGACAGACAAAGATAAAGGTAGGATTTTTACAAGGTGGCAGTTTGAAATAGGAGATTTATTAGGAATGGCAATAGGAGCTGGTGAGAATTTTAATTATGAATCTATAACAGTAAAACACTATGTTAAAGATAATTATTTTTATTTGATAATCACTCTTTATTCCATTGATAATCACTTTGATGAGAATAATGATATTTCAGTTGCATTAAAAATGGACTTTAGCACAGCTTATGACGAATGTGCGAACTATATTTATCCTTCAAATAAAGAATATTACTCAATGTTTGCTAACTCATATGAGTCCAAGCCAACTGCAATCCCGACTCCTGAACCAACAGTAACCCCGACTCTTGAACCAACAGTAACCCCGACTCCCAAACCAACTGCAACCCCGACTCCTGAACCAACAGTAACCCCGACTCCTGAACCAACAGTAACCCCGACTCCTGAACCAACAGTAACCCCGACTCCCAAACCAGCTGCAACCCCAACTCCTGAACCAACAGTAACCC
>JAZSIB010000250.1:0-4545 GCA_045533585.1 Lachnospiraceae bacterium
CTTCTTTTCTTGCTGCCAGCTTGTCAGCTACGAGTGCGGAGAAGAGCTTCTCGGACTCAATCAGGGATACCTGTACGTTGGCGTGCGGGTCTCTCTCTAAGAATAACTGCTGTTGGATAGCCTGAGGAAGGATTGCGAATACTTCCATGGATTCCTTGGTTAAGCCTTTTTCGATAAATGCATATTTCTCTTCCCAGGACTTCAGTGCGTTGAATGCATCTGCCTTGCTGCCTGCGAGAAGCTCGTTGATTTCCTGAATCAATACGGAGAATTCCGGAACGAATTCAACAACGCCTTCCGGGATAACTGCGATACCGAAGTTCATGCCTTTTGCTGCTCTTGCTTCTACGGAATCAGCGATGTAATCAGCAATTGCGGAGAGGGACATCTTCTTAGCTGCAACTTCTTCGGAGATTAAGCAGATGTTCGGCTGGGTCTCAAGTGCACATTCGAGAGCAACGTGAGAAGCGGAACGGCCCATAACCTTGATGAAGTGCCAGTACTTCTTAGCGGAATTACAGTCTCTTGCGATGTTGCCGATGATTTCGCTGTAAGTCTTGGTAGCAGTATCAAAACCGAAGGAACATTCGATGTCTTCGTTCTTGAGGTCACCATCGATGGTCTTCGGGCATCCGATTACCTGTACGCCGGTGTTGTTTGCTGCAAAGTACTCAGCAAGAATACCTGCGTTGGTGTTGGAGTCGTCACCACCGATAATAACGATAGCGGTGATGCCGTGCTTCTTACAAACTTCTGCAGCGATAGCGAACTGCTCGTTGGTCTCGAGCTTGGTTCTGCCGGAACCGATGATATCGAAACCACCGGTATTTCTGAACTGGTCAATGTATTCATCGGTCATTACGATGAAATCGTCTTCAATCAGTCCGCTCGGGCCACCCTTGAAACCGTATAATTCGTTTTCTTTGTTGGTTGCCTTCAATGCATCGTACAGACCGCAAACAACGTTGTGTCCGCCCGGTGCCTGTCCGCCGGAAAGGATAACACCAACAATCTGCTTCTTTGCTTCGGAGGTGTTAGCACCCTTCTGGAAGGTGATTTCCTTCTTGCCATAGGTGTTCGGGAAAAGTGCTTTGATCTTTTCCTGGTCAGCAACACTCTGAGTTTCTGCGCCTTCTTTTACACAAATATCAGCAATGCCGTTTCTCAGCATGCCGGGAAGCTTCGGAGAATACTCATATCTTGCTTTCTGTAAAGGTGAAATGTTCATAACTGCATCTCCTTATTATATAAATAATCATTCTGCATTATTCTAATATATTTTTTCGGTAAAGTAAAGTTTAATAGAATGATTTGTGACAAATTTTTATCATATCGGAATTTGCAGTATGAATTTCTTTGTATTTCCAATAAATGCGATGTAAAATGTTGATTGCAGAACTGGCTGGTTTGTCTGTGGTCGACATACGAAAGATATGCAGCGAAATATAGGAAAGAAGAGTGAGAGCGACAATACGTTCTCACTTTTTTGTTTAAACAGCTTGACGCACAACTGTATTAGCGATATAATACGGTTAAAGCGTATTAGTCGAGTGATACACTTTGAGAGAGGTGCGCGACCTTATGATAACGTTTGAGACATTTACAACAGAAGAGGGGATTCCGATTTATCTGCAGATTATCCGGCATATAAAGAGGGGCATCGTGTCCGGTGCAGTCGTGCACGGAGATGAGGTTCCGTCGCGTCGTGTACTGTCTGCTTTGCTTGGAGTGAATCCGAATACGATACAGAAAGCGTATGCGATATTGGAGGAAGAGGGGCTGATGGAGTCACGTTCCGGTGCGAAGAGCGCAATGTGTCTGTCGGAGGAGAAGGTGACAGCGGTAAGGCAGCAGTTGTTAGAGAGCGATGCGCTATCGGTAGTTGGTGCTTTGAAGCAGATGGGGCTGTCGAAGGAAGAGGCGCTTGCTTTGGTTGAGAGCTATTGGGAGGAATAATATTAAGATGAAAAAACATATTTCAGTTTTCGGCTTCTATGCAAGAAGTTCAATATATAAGGTATTATTGGTGCTGCTACTTATGGTATTGGCAGAAGCGGGAGTTTTTTTGCTTAAGTTTCGAGTAGAATTGGGAAATTATTATGAACTTTTAGAACAGGTGGCACAGGGGAATGCTGAGGTGGCGTATCTGGCACGACCGGAAAAATTGTTGGATAACAGTTTCATTTCGTCGATTTTTGCGGTGGCAGTCATTGCAGTCAGCATAGTTCTTTGCCATCCGGGCTGTGAATTCGGAGCAAAGACTTCCTATACCATAAGACGTCTGCAGGTGAGCGAGCGGGCATGTTTTTTCTGGCAGATGCTGTGCAGCCTGATGCAATATCTTTTGGTATATGCAGTACAACTTGCGGTAGTGTTCGGACTTTCGCAGTATTATATCCATCACGTGCCGGGTGAACTGGTGGGGAATCAAAGTGTTTTCCTGATGTTTTACCGAAGTGAGTTTTTACACTCGCTTCTGCCGCTTGCGGATATCCGAATCTGGATACGGAATATATTCCTATTGCTTGGTTTTTCCTTTGCAGTCGCAGGTTTCTCTTATCAGCAGAGGCGGAAGAAGAAACCAATGGCTCTCTATCTGATGCTGGTATGTTCATGGTTCTTTTTCAGTCAGGAAATTGCAGGGTTTTCCAACGTCATGTTTTTGAGCCTGACATCTCTGATGGTGGTTACGAAGTTGTTGTTTGCCGTGTTGCCGGAGGAAGAGACATTTCTTTAGAGATGGAGAACGCTTAAGGCGAAGCGTAAGGTTGGTGCCTGCGTAGGAGTATGCAGATGTCGGAAAGGCGTGGTTATTTATATGGAAGAATATTTTATCAAGAATCTGCCGCCGGGGATGAATCCGGCAGAAGAACGGAATTTTGTGAAAGTTGGTTTGGTATTATCCGGAATCATCAGCTTTCTGGATCTGATTGTGTATTTTACCGAGCTGAATCATCTTTATCAGTATAGGGCGGGGCGGCGCATATTGGATGCATCCCGGAAGATGCCGGATTTTGTAGAGATTTTTCAACGCTTTCCGATTGGCTTTGCAATTCTTGCGGTCTGTATGCTGGGTTTTGTGGTATATCACTATGTATATCATTACAGAGGAAGCAAAAGCATTTATCTGATGCGAAGGCTTCCAAACCGCTTCGAACTTCATCGGCGTGCATGGAGTTATCCTCTTTGTGTAATCGTGGTATGTGTGTTGTGTGTGGTAGTTTTGTTCTGGCTGTACTTTGGTCTGTATCTGTTGATTACGCCGGATGCGTGCCTTGTACCGGGACAGTTGTATCGCTTATGGAACTGAGGCGGTTAGGATAGTGGTTGTTGGAAACGGAAACAGGATAAGTATGAGGGAGAAATGAGATTACTATGTTAGAGATAAAAAATGTAACAAAAAAGTATGGTACGACAACTGCACTTCGTGAGGTGAATCTTTCGATTCCGCGTGGTGAGATTGTAGGTCTTTTCGGCGAAAACGGAGCAGGTAAGACAACGCTGATGAAGAGTATCTTAGGCTTCCACCCATATCAGGGCGAGATTCTGCTGGATGGTGAGAAGATTACGAAGAAGAACATAGCGAAGCTGTCTTTTGCAACCAGCGAGCACTCGTTCTTTCCGAATTTGTCTCCGATTGCACATAAGGAATTCTATCAGGAGCATTTTCCGAAGTTTTCGGAGAAACGCTTTCACGGATTGATGGATTTTTTTGAGCTTCCGAAGCACCGCGTGTTAAGAGCGTTTTCTACCGGTCAGAAGAATCAGTTTGAGGTAATCTTGGCGCTTTGCCAGGGTGCGGACTATATCCTGATGGATGAGCCGTTTGCGGGAAATGATGTGTTCAACCGAGAAGATTTTTATAAAGTACTGCTCGGAATCTTGGAGGAGCATGAGACGATATTGCTCTCGACGCATCTGATTGAGGAAGTATCGGACTTTATCGGCAGGGCAATCCTGATCCGAAAGGGCAGCGTGGTCGGGGATGTAACAAGTGCTGTATTGGAGGAAGAAGGGAAGACTCTGATGGGATATATCAAGGAGACGTATCAATACCGCGCAGACCGTGTAAGCAAGGCACTGAACGGAATCGCGGGCGAATAGAGTGAGCAGGGAGTCTTGATGATAGGAAATACCGGTTTGAGTAAGTGATTCATGAAAAATATACTCAGAAGGAAAGGATAAAATCAAATTGAAAAAAGTAGTTTGCCTGTTATGTATGCTTGCGCTGCTGTCTTGCGGTGGGATTGTGGCGGTGGCTGCAGTAGTAAATCAGAATAAAGATACCGTAACGATTACGGAAGAAGTACAAAGTCGGAGGCCAAGCGGTCTTAGGAAGACAAATGTCTTAGCCAACTCCTTGGCTCACAGAACGACATGGCTACGATCCGACTTCCTGTGGAGGAATTGTTACAGTAGCGGCAGTGGTAAATCAAAATAAAGATACCGTAACGATTACGGAAGAAGTACGGTACGGAGATGTGACGCTCGCTAAGTCGGAGGCCAAGCGGTCTTAGGAAGACAAATGTCTTAGCCAACTCCTTG
>JAZSIB010000080.1:0-6595 GCA_045533585.1 Lachnospiraceae bacterium
CCGCTTGGCCTCCGACTTGATCTGTAAAAAATGAACCGGGCTGTCACGTTTGACGGTCCGGTTTTTTCGTTAGATAGTTTCGATTTTGAGCATGTTGGTGTTGCCGGAGATACCGCGAGTCATGCCGCCGGTGATAATCAGGTGATCACCACGGTTGAGTCCGAAGACTTCGGTTGCTTTCTGCTTGGCAGCGTAGAAGAGGACTTCGGTGGAGTCGTAGGTGTCACCGAGTGCGGGAGTGATGCCCCAGGAGAGGGCGAGCTTCCGATAGGTCTTCTCGTTGGTGGTGAAGCCTAAGATGTCAGCGGGGTTACGGAAACGCGATACCATGCGGGCGGTCATGCCGGACAAGGTGCAGACGGCGATTGCTTTTGCATTGATGTCGATTGCCATACCGCAGGTTGCATGGGAGATGGCATCGACGGTATTCTTGATACGAAATTCCGAGTTGCGGAAGCGCTTTTCGTAGTTGATGTTTTTCTCCGTCTCTTCTGCGATGCGTGCCATCGTTTCGACTGCAAGTACCGGATATTTGCCTGCAGCCGTCTCGCCGGAGAGCATGATGGCGCTGGTACCGTCGTAGACAGCGTTTGCCACGTCGGAGGTCTCTGCACGGGTCGGGCGCGGGTTATGAATCATGGATTCAAGCATCTCGGTAGCGGTGATGACACGTTTGCCGAGCAGGCGGCAACGGGTAATCAGGTGCTTCTGGGCAGCGGGGAGCTGCTCGAACGGAATCTCGACGCCCATGTCGCCGCGGCCAATCATGATACCGCAGCATTCGGAACAAATCTCTTCGATGTTATCAATGCCGGCCTGATTCTCAATCTTTGCGAGCAGTTCTATCTCGTCCGGATCATACAGGGCGGGGGCACAAATACCGGATTCTGTGGCTTCGGATGTGGCGATGTATCTGTGTGTGCTATAGTATTCGCGCATGAAGTTCTTTACATCCAGCAGGTCTTGGCGGCAGGATACAAAGGAGCAGGCGATGAAGTCTACGTCATGTTCCATGGCGAAGATCAGGTCTGCTTTGTCCTGTTCACTTAAGTAAGGCTGCTTCAATAGTTTGTTGGGGAAACTCATACTCTTACGGTCAGAGAGTTCACCGCCAACCAGAATCTCACAGCGGATATCGGTGTCGATGATTTCTTTGACTCTGAATTTTAAGAGGCCGTTGTTCAACAGGATGATGTCACCGGGGTCAAGGTCGGCGGCAAGCCCTTTGTAGTTAACAGAGACAATGCTCTCGTCGCCGTCCAGCTCGCGGGTGGTGAAGGTGAAGTCTTCGCCCTCGGTAAGCGTTACTTTCCCGTTATGAAAGCGGCGGATGCGGTATTCGGGTCCTTTCGTATCAAGGAGGATGGCTACAGGGAGCTTCAGTTCCTTGCGCAGTTTGTCAATCAATTCAATGCGCGCCAGCTGCTCTTCATGGGTACCGTGGGAGAAGTTGAGGCGGGCAACGTTCATACCGGACTTCATCATGGCGGTTAAAGTTGCTTCATCGGAGCAGGAAGGTCCGATGGTACAGACAATTTTGGTTTTTCGCATCGATTCCTCATTTCTGCCGGAAGTGAGCTTGTGCACTGTTGAAACGCTTGTGCGGCTTGCTCCGGCGCATTTATTCAAAATGTTGTTTTACAGTATTTTATGGATAGTATCAAAACAATAGCCCGATTTTATTACGACAGATAGATAAAGTCAACTGTTTTATAAGGGACTGTACAGAATCTTTATTTGGATTTTCCAGAGGACAGCTCTTTCGTTTGTAAGAAATCTTTGTTATACTTATAAGGGTAGGCACAATTGCGAGATGCGTTTTTCAAAGATTTGAGAAGCTTTGTCCGTGCCTGCGGCTGATGAAAAGGGAAAGTCGGGTGAATCGTATGGAGACCAGAGTGGCACTTCTTGGCATTATTGTAGAAAAAACAGAATCGACGATGCGATTGAATCAATTGCTACATGACTATGCGGAGTATATTATCGGAAGAATGGGGATTCCTTATAAAGAGCGTTGTGTAAATATTATCTCGGTAGCAATCGACGCTCCGCAGGATGTTATCTCGGCGCTTTCAGGGAAAATCGGCGCAATCGACGGAATCAGTGTGAAAACGGTGTATTCCAACGTGGTGCATAAAGATGTTGAAGAAGAAAACACCAAAAAAAGATAAGAAATAACAAAAAATATTAATATAATACCGAAAAATCTCTGTATTTTTTAGGACTTTTGTGCTACAATTATCCGTGGACTATCGGAGGAGGTGCCAATATGAAAAAAATGAAGCTTAAGCTGGATAAATCGCTGCTAAAAAAAGCGAGAAAAGAAGGCTTACAGAACAGTGTAGCAGTTGAAGAAAACGCGGAAGCACAGCAGGACCTGATGGGGCAGGATGCTGAAACGAAGAAGAAAGTAAAAATCAACTTCAAAAAGCCGAAGTTGAACTTGAAAAAGCCGGATTTGTCGAAGCTGGTTAAAACGAAAGAAAAAGAGATACAGCCCGGAAAGTTCAGCCGTCTGCATTCTATGCAGGTAAAGGTTATGGTGCTGGTTGCTGTAAGCGTCATAGTATCTGTTTTTGTTCTGTATCAGGTTATGATGTCTTCCATGAAGGATTTGTTGATTGATTCCGCTATCGGTAAGATGCTGAACGTGGTTACCTCTTACGGTAAGGTAATTGATAAGGAAGAGACAGAGCTCAATAAAGATTCGATGAAGGTTATCTATCTGGAAGAGGAGCAGTACGGAGAATTGCTGGAAGGTATGGAGGTTGAAGGCGTTGAGAACTTCCAGTACATGATGCTTCACAGAAGCGGTGTAATTAAGTACCATCCGGATGAAAGCAAATGGGGAACGCCTACCGGTATTCAAGAGTTGAATGACCTGATTGCCGGTCTGAATGTCGGACAGATACCGGAGAATATGTATGTGAAGTATGAGGATGGAGATACCGGAGAGATGATGTACGCAAGTTTCTACATTACCGGCATCCGTTCCGTAGCACTTGTGTGTGCATCGGAAGCAGAACTTCTTGCACCGATTGCATCCCTTCGTACCATATCCCTTCTGCTTGGCGTTGCAATTCTTGCAGTTGCTGTGGTGATTGCAGCATTTTTGGTGAAGCGTATTACGAAACCGTTGAATCAGGTAACTGAAGTTATCAATGAGACCGCTAAGCTGAAGCTCAGCCTTCCGGAGTATATGGATAAGTTGTGTGCTAGAAAAGACGAAGCCGGCATGATCGGGCGTGCGGTAAAGGAGATGTCAGAATATCTCCACGACGTAGTAAGTAAGATTGATGAGGCGAATGCCAACATCAGTTCAAATATGGAAAAACTGGAGGAATCCAGTAATCAGGTACATACCCTCTGTATGGACAATTCCGCTACGATTCAGCAGCTGGCGGCAAGTACAGTGCAGGTAAACAATATGACTCAGCTCATGAACGATCACATGGCTCAGATGCGTACACAGGCAGAGGAGATTAGTAAGGAGACTGAGCAGAGCAACAAGGCGTCCGATGAGATTGCAGGTCGTGCACAGAATATGCAGAATTCGACTGCAGCAGCAATCGTTGAGACTAAGAAGATGTATCAGCTGATTAAGGATAAGACTCAGGTGGCAGTAGAGGGTCTGAAGTCTGTAGCTAAGATTAACGAGCTGACCAAGGCTATCGTGGAAGTATCCGACCAGACAAGTCTCCTGTCCCTTAATGCAAGCATTGAGGCAGCGCGTGCAGGTGAGGCAGGCCGTGGATTCTCTGTAGTTGCTACTGAGATTAGTAAGCTGGCGAACCGTTCTCTTGAGACGGTAAAGGATATCAATGAGATTATTAAGGAAGTAAACCTCGCAGTTGCCAACATTACGGCAAGTATGGAGGAGACTTCAAACTTCCTTGAGAATACCGTTCTTGCAGATTATGATAACTTCAGCAATATCGGTGTTCAGTACATGGATGATGCGGATACCTTCCGTGCCGGTATGGATAACATCTCGAGGGAGATTGAAGTACTGAATGGCTCCATTAAGGAGATTGCAAATGCGGTAGAGAGTATTTATGCCGCAGTTGGCGAGACCTCCGCCGGTGTAAGCAATATCGCAGAGAAGACCAATGGTGTTGTTAACGTTACCAGTGATAACTATGAGTTAACGAACGACACGGTAGCAAGCGTAGAAGATCTGCACGAGATTATTCAGAAGTTTGAGTTCTAGTGTTGTATGGGGCTGCCGCAGATGCGGCGGCCCTTTTTTCATCCGAAGTTATTTCAAAAATTATGATATAATGATCTGTAACAGTTACGGAAGGAGCAGTGGAAGCTATGTTGAATCATTTTTGTAAGAAGCCTTTATGGGAAGTATCGCGTACATTAGCAGCAGTTGCATGCGGGAGAATTCCGGCGGATACCGTAATTCGTGGCGGTAAGGTAATCAATGTCTGCACCGCGGAGATTATGGAAGGTGTGGATATTGCAATCGCAGAAGGACGTGTTGCATTGCTTGGTGATGTAAGTCATTGTATCGGTGAAGGCACGAAGGTGATTGATGCGACGGGACAATATGTTGCACCGGGATTCCTGGATGGACATATTCATATTGAATCTTCGATGCTTAGTGTATCGGAGTATGCGAAGGCAGTAATTCCGCATGGTACGACCGGAATATACCCCGATCCGCACGAGATTTGCAATGTACTCGGTGTAGAAGGCGTGAAATGCATGATTGAGGAGTCGAAACAGGTTCCGCTTAAGTGTATGTTTGTGATGCCGTCCTGCGTACCGGCAGTTCCCGGTTTTGAGGATACAGGAAGCTTTGTCGGACCGGAGGAAGTTGCTGAGGCAATGCAGTGGCCGGAGATGACCGGACTTGGCGAGATGATGAACTTCCCGGGGATTCTGTATTGCGGTGACCATGCGCAGGACATCGTAGGAGAAACACTAAAAGCAGGAAAGATTGCAACCGGACACTATTCTCTGCCGGAAACCGGCAGCGGATTGAATGCATATATTGCAAGCGGTATGCGCTGTTGTCATGAGTCCACCCGTGCAGAGGATGCACTCGAGAAGATGCGTCGCGGTATGTATGCACAGTTCCGTGAGGGTAGTGCATGGCATGATTTGCAGGAAGTTGCAAAAGCAATCACGGAACATAAGGTAGATACACGTTATGCCTGCATGGTATCGGATGATACCCATCCGCATACCTTGATTGAGAAGGGGCATCTGGATCATATTCTGCGACGTGCGGTAGAGGAGAAGATTGATCCGATTATTGCGATTCAGATGGTAACCATCAATGCTGCACAGTGTTTTCAAATGGATCATGAACTTGGCAGCATTGCACCGGGTAAATGCGCTGATATCGTGTTCCTTGAGAATCTTGAAAATATGAAGGTGACCCGTGTACTGATTGATGGTGATGTAGTTGCAGAGGGTGGTAAGCTTTTGGTAGAAGTAGCGCCGTATCAGTATCCGGATTGGGCGACAAATTCCATGCATGTGCGTGACAAGATTACGGCGGAGACTTTTGCAGTGGAAGCACCGGAAGGTAAGACGGAAGTAACCGTACGTGCGATTGAAGTAATTCCTGCGAAGGTACCGGACCGCGAAGTGCATGTAAAGATTAGCGTGAAGGACGGCAAGCTGGAGAGCGATACCGAGCAGGATGTATTGAAGACCTTTGTATTCGAGCGTCATCATGAGACCGGAACGGTAGGAAAAGGTTTTGTAAAGGGATTCGGAATCAACAAGGGCGCGATGGCAAGTACGGTCGCACACGATGCACATAACCTGCTGGTAATCGGTACGAACGATGAGGATATGGCGCTGGCTGCAAATACGCTCATCGAGTGTGGCGGCGGTATGGTAGCAGTATGCGACGGCAAAGTGCTTGGTTGTGTTCCACTTCCGATTGCGGGTCTTATGAATGCAAAGCCGGTAGAAGAAATGTCGGAAATCGTGTCGAATCTTGAAAAAGCATGGGAGCAGATTGGTTGCGATATGCCGTCACCGTTTATGACGATGGCACTGATTCCGTTAGCGTGTCTTCCGGAACTCAGACTGACGAACCGTGGACTGGTGGATTGTACGAAGTTTGAGATGGTGCCGCTGGTGGTGGAGTAAAAAATAAATTTCTTATGGTATATTCTCTCGCTTTTTACAGATACTACTGTTGCATTCCTGAAAAGGGTAACAGTTTGTATCTGAGGAAAAGGAGATATACAGCATGAGAGCGACGGGAATTGTAAGAAGAATCGATGATCTCGGCAGAATTGTCGTGCCAAAGGAGATTCGGCGTACCTTGCGGATTCGTGAGGGCGATCCGTTGGAAATATTTACCGACCGCGAAGGCGAGATTATTTTGAAGAAATATTCACCGATTGGTGAACTCGGTACGTTTGCAAAGCAGTATGCAGAGGCGATGGCGCAGGCGACGGGACATATCATAGTGATATCTGATAAGGATCAGTTTATCGCCGTGTCCGGCGGCGGAAGCAAGCGGGACTGGCTCGGGAAGCCGATCAGCCGTGAGTTGGAGCGGGCGATTGATGACCGGAGCAGCGTGGCGGCCATGCGCACAGACAAGACGTACATCCGCTTG
>JAZSIB010000061.1:0-2828 GCA_045533585.1 Lachnospiraceae bacterium
TTGTGCTCCGGTTGGGTGATTTCCTTACTGGAACAGGGCATGAAGATGTTTGGCTAAATTTTGTACAAAATTAAATGTTCTCGAAATGAGGAAAATTATGAGTGGATTTTGGTTGATGGTACCGGTGTTCCTTCCGGTACTGCTGGGATTGGTTTTTCCGTACAAAAAATGGTTGAAGACCCGTGCACAGAGAGTCGGTTATATCGGAGCTTCTCTGGTGCTGTGCGGAGTTCTGAGTCTGGTTGTGATTTTTACAGCCGGTCAGGATGTTTCGTTCACACTCTGGAGTATGACAGAGGCACTTAAGATTACGTTTCGAATCGATGGTATGTCTAAGGTCTTTGCCGTACTTACGACCTTTGTATGGGTGATCGTAGGTTTCTATGCTTTTGGTTATATGAAGCACGAGGAGGACGAAGAGAAGTTTTATCGCTACTATCTGATGGTATACGGCGTACTGTTGGGACTTGATTTTTCTGCCAACTTGATCTCGATGTATCTGTTTTATGAGATGATGACCTTGTCGTCTCTGCCTCTTGTACTTCACAGTCGTACAAAAGAAGCGGTAATGGCAGGACTCAAATACCTGTTTTATTCCATTGCAGGAGCATTTCTTTCTCTGCTTGCTATCTTTTTCTTCTACCGCTACGGTACGACGATGGAGTTTACTGCGGGTGGCGTGCTGGATATGGCAAAGGTGGCAGGGAATGAACCGGCATTGCTGTTGGTTATCTTCCTTTCGATTGTCGGTTTTGGATGTAAGGCAGGTATGTTTCCGTTACATGCATGGCTTCCGACTGCACATCCGGTAGCGCCGTCTCCGGCAAGTGCGGTGCTTTCCGGTATTATTACAAAGGCCGGCGTACTTGCGATAATCCGCGTTGTGTTCTATATCGTAGGTGCGGACTTTATTCGCGGCACATGGGTACAGTATGCATGGATCGGATTGAGTTTGTTTACCGTATTCATGGGTTCGATGCTGGCATATCTTGAGCCGTTGTTGAAAAAACGTCTGGCATATTCCTCTGTCAGTCAGGTGTCCTATGTATTGTTTGGATTGTCTGTATTGCATCCGGTCGGTGCGTTGGGTGCATTGTTACATGTAATATTCCATTCTCTGATTAAGAACACCTTGTTCCTTACCGCCGGTTCGATTATTGAGCAGACCGGTTGCAAGAGAGTGGATGAGTTAACGGCAATCGGCAAGAAGATGCCGGGTACGATATGGTGTCTGACGCTGGCAGGGCTTGCGCTCGTCGGTGTGCCTCCACTTTCCGGTTTTGTGAGTAAGTGGTATCTTGCGAGTGGTGCGTTACAGGCGGATATCGGTTTCCTTGGCTGGCTTGGATCGGTAGTACTGCTAATCAGTGCATTACTTACCGCAGGTTATCTGTTCCCGATAACGATGAAGGGCTTCCTGCCCGGTAATGAGAATGTAAGATACGAACGATGTGAAGTTCCGAAGATAATGTTGATTCCGACGATTCTGCTTACGGCAGGCGCGGTATTGTTCGGTATCTTTGCAAGTCCTTTGACTGAAGTACTGGAAAAACTGATTGCAACTTTTATGTAGAAATAAAATGATATTCCGATACGGAAGAGTTTGGAGTTCATATGGAGTATATGATATTGATTCCGGTGCTTCTGACCATCGTGGCCGGAGCACTGCTGTATGCATTTCGTTTTCAATCAAGAAAAACGCGAGAGATTTATATTCTGACGACACTGGTGATAAACTGCGCGCTTGTATGGTGGATTGCCTTCAATGCACCGGTGGAACCGCTGTTGATTGCCCGTTTTGCAGACAATCTGCATCTGACGTTTTTTGTGGACGGTCCTGCCAAGATATTTTCCTGCCTGGTAGCAACGCTGTGGATTCCGGCAACGGTGTATGCGTTTGATTACATGGATCATGAGAAGCATCATCTGGGACGCACGGAGGATTGGGTAAATGCATTTTTTGCTTTTTATACCATGACATGTGGTATTACGATTGGTCTTGCCTATGCAGGCAATCCGCTGACGATGTATGTATTCTTCGAGGCCTTGTCTTTGGTGACGCTGCCGTTAGTAATCCATCTGCAGAATAACCGTTCAGTACGTGCGGGTCGTAAATATCTGCGTTATATGCTCGGTGGTGCGGCGTTTGGTTTTATTACACTGGTGTTTCTGGTTGTATACGGAGATGCAAGCCGGTTTTCCATCTCCGGTATCATTGATTTTTCTGCATATCCTGAGCTGACGGAGTTGTTTCTGCTGGTATATCTGTGCGGGTTTCTGGGATTTGGTGTAAAGACGGCAGTGTTTCCGTTTGGTAACTGGCTGATATCGGCTTCAGTGGCACCGTCACCGGTAACGGCACTGTTGCACGCGGTAGCAGTAGTAAAGGCAGGAGCCTTTGTGTTGATTCGTTTGACCTTTTATTGCTTTGGAGCAGAGAATCTGACCGGCACATGGGTACAGTATGCATTGTTTGCCATTGTTGCATTTACTATCTGTTACGGTTCTACAATGGCAGTAAAAGAAACACATTTTAAGCGACGTCTGGCATACTCGACGATGAGTAATCTGTCGTACATACTGCTGGGTGTGGTTATGATGAATAAAGTCGGCATAGTTGCTGCGTTCTGTCATCTCGTATTCCACGCATTTATGAAGATATGCTGTTTCTTCTGTGCAGGTGTGGTAATGCAGCGGGGTGACCGCAACTATGTGGATGAGCTTGACGGTGTGGGAAAAGAGATGCCGCTTGTGATGAGTTGTTTTACGATAGCAGGCATTTCTCTGGTAGGTATTCCGCCACTTTCCGGTTTTGTGAGCAAATGGAA
>JAZSIB010000040.1:0-3574 GCA_045533585.1 Lachnospiraceae bacterium
AATTCTTTATTGACTTCATATAATTATGATGTATAATATTTATAGAGTCATATGTTGTTCCGTCCTGGAGCTGCGTAGGACTCGTAATATTAACAAATGTGTCGCACTTGCAGTTTAGCAAGTGCGACTTTTTGCATAATATAGCAATAGCCTTAGAACGTTACTATTCTAAGGCTATTCTTCATATGATTTATTAATTCCCACGCGCTGCCGCGCCGATTTCTACGTCAGGCTTAATTTCTTTCGCTCTCTCATGCCATTTGCCAAGATGACGGCCATCCCATGACCAATAATCATTATCCACACAAGTCCGTACTGCAGCCACCGCTTTCAGAATTTCTTCTGACGACATTGAAGAATCCACCAATCTCTCATCCTCAAGAGTATTGCGAATATGGCACAAAAGAACAGTTTCATCATGTTCTCCGGTGGCGATTTCTTTTTCAACTTCGAGTTCAAAGCTAAGCGGACTACTGCAAAGAACAGGAACCGGAAGTACTGCTCCTTTCTCCCACTCAACAGCGATATCCATCTTATCACCATCTCTGCCATCTGCTGTTCCAAAATAATCCGCTAAAGGTAAATTGCTCTCAACTACAAGATTCGCAGAGAAAACTTTGTTTCTCCGAATGTTCTCTAACGTTCTCTTACTTCCTCCAATGGCACAGATAACACCAAGCTGTTCTAACCAACAATAGCTGAACCAACAAAACAAGCCAAAATCCGGTGTGCCATCCTCATTCATGGTTCCATACACAAACAGGGTCTGAGGACAGAGGTCATTCGTTGCTTCTACCGATACTTTTTTCATACGTTTGCTACTCCTTTTCTAAATTATTTAATACGCGTTGCAGATACGATTCAAACTGTACTATCTCAGTCTCCGTAAAACCGGTATAGTAAAGCTCATTCATTTGTTGAGAAATCCGGTTGTAATCGTCCTGTAATGACTTTGCCTTTTCCGTAAGAGCGATTAACCGATTGCGCCGGTCTTTCGGGTCCGGCTTTCGAACAATCAGGTCAAGACTTTCCATACGATCAAGCATCGCCGTAAGTGTTGTATTTGCAAGACTTGTTTGTGCCGATAAATTGCTGATGCTGATTTCATCATTTTGCCAAAGAACATATAATATGCGTCCTTGTGCACCATTGAATGAATCGATTCCCGAGGCTGCCAACATACGGTCAAATATCCGGGTTCCCACCTGCTTAATGCGGGAAATCAAAAAACCTCCTTTTGTTTCCAATGTTTCACCGCCTTTCTATATAGAATATTACCATATAGTAATATCTGTGTCAAGTCAAAACATTTTTGAGTTTCCGCATTTTTTCAGCCACAAGACTACGGTAGGAATTTGGCACAGCAATATCATGTAATGCACTGTTGAAAAGACTGTTTGCAGAAAATGTGTGGCAATGGCGGACACGTGTGTCCGAAAATGACACACATTTGCAAAAACCGTCGCTTTCACCAGTGTGTGAATGATATGCTGTGTCAAATTCCGGTTTCTGTTTACAAAATGCGGAAGCTCAAGAAAAAAATAGCCTTAGAACATTCCCGTTCCAAGGCTATCTGAATCCCTATATAATATTCACCAATTCTTTACACAACATTACCAAATCATAACGGATACCTTCTCGACTTCTCCAACTCCGGTTACTCCACTCCTCCTGTGATACATCATCGCCGCCGTAGATGAGTGCTCCGTAGTCAAAACCTCTGTATTGCGCCACAGCGATACAGGCTGCCTGTTCCATCTCGACAATCTTCGCACCCTCTTCTTTTCTTCTTGCAATCCGGTCAGCGGTCTCCCGGAAGATGGCATCCGTTGTCCATGTCAGACCTTGTAAGTAAGATATTTCGTTATCCTTCAGATACTGAACGATTTTATCCGTTACCTTCTTGTCGGTATAGATGTATCTTGACGGTTCGATGTAATGGTAGGAGAATCCTTCATCGCGAATTGCACCGTCTACCACAAGAAGCTGACCGACTTCAATATTCCGGTCGAGAACTCCGCCTCCGCCGCAGAACATAACCTTTTCCACGCCCATTGCATTGAATAAGTCTAAATTACCGCCACAGGACGGACAGCCTACGGCACCAAGCGTAATCAGGATACCGGAATCGACAAAGCGGTATACGTAAATGATGTTCTCTCCACCGATCGTCCGTTCAAGTACGATATCGCCGTCTGCCAGCAACTTGTCAACCACCTCAGGGAAGAAGGTGATAACCATCTTATTCGTTTCAAACTTCTTATCTACCCAAACCGGCGGGTTAATCTTTGCATCCCGATTATCGTCAAATTCCAGTATCGGATACTCATGTTTTGTTAACATATTACTTACCTCTCTTTACTAAATATCTTCAAACAAAGTTTTGTTTTACGAACAACGTTCTATTACTATACACCAAACCGATATTCTTTTTCTTCCTTCTCATTTGCAACAAGATGAAAGTAAGCAATCACCCTAGCCGCCACCTCGTCCGGAGAGAGATTGGTGTTGTCTATCTTCATGTGATTCTCAAACCAAACCTCACCTTCGTCGGAATTCAAGCGATGATTCTCTGCATCTTTTAAGAGATTTGACTTGCTCCATGCAACATCCCGCTTCGACGCTTTGCGTTCCATTCTGTGCGGTGTTTCATTTCTTGCAAGTCTGGTTGCAAGTTCGGCACTCAGCTCTACAAAATAAAATGCGCCGCCATTGCTTACAAACAAATCTGCCAGCTTCGTCAGATACTCACGCTCTTCCGGCATCTCAAATGCACAGACATATGTAAATATCAAATCGACATTGTGCTTCACTGCCAGTTCAAAAGCCTTTTCTCTAAAGAACCGATTGAATTCTTTTTGCGCCGGCGTTGCAAAACCGAATATCTTGTCTGACACCTCGATACTGTCATGATTCATCATCATGTTGTATTTTAGCTTATCTCTCAGACTTTCCGCAACCGTCATTTTCCCTACTGCCTGCGGACCGCAAACAACAATTAAGTTTGCCATGGTACGCTCCTTTCTGCTTATTCAAACCAATTATTTCAACGATTTACTTCCCAATTTACTCTCTGATTCTATTTTTTCATTTCCCGAATCATCAGATAATTGTTCAGGAGTCTACCATCCTTCAATCGGATTGCATTCGGATGAACTCCCGCGATTCGAAATCCCATCTTTTCATACAGGTGCCGTGCTCTGCTGTTGCCTTCCACGAACTCTAATTCCATCTGCGTTACTTCTTCTCTCTCTTCTGCCAGACGAATCATTTCTTCAAACATCTTTGTGCCGATGCCCTGATTCCAAAACTCGCTAATCAACGCAATCGCAACCGTGGCTCTGTGCTTTGTCTTCATTCCTGTGTAAAAAGATATCTCACAGTTTCCGATTACTTTTCCATCAACAACGCACATCAGCATCGCAGCGTTCGGAGATGCATTGCGCTGCTCAAACAGCGTCCTCTCGCCTTCCGGTGTGTACTTGCTGCACTCTTCCGGATAGCGCAGAATAAACTCTGTTTCTCCGGCTGAAGTACGCAAATACTCCAAGGTACTCTCAACATCTTCCTCTCT
>JAZSIB010000184.1:0-6402 GCA_045533585.1 Lachnospiraceae bacterium
CAATTTGGCAAAGTAGAGAAGATTGTATCTGAAGCTGGTCTTAGCTTTAAGCTTCCTTTTATCCAGTCAACCGATACACTTCCTAAGTCTGTACAGATATATGACCTTGCCGCTTCCGATGTAATCACCGAGGATAAGAAGACCATGGTGGCAGACAGTTATGTGCTTTGGAAAATAGAAGATCCGAAACTTTTTGTGCAGACACTGAATTCGATGCCGAATGCAGAGTATCGTATCAACACAATCGTATACAACTCGATTAAGGCTGTCATCAGTAGTATGAACCAGACCGATGTAATCAGCGGGCGTGATGGTGAACTGTCAGAAGCAATTATGGCGAACATCGGAACCACGATGGAACAGTACGGTATTAAGTTACTTTCCGTAGAGACCAAGCACCTTGACCTTCCGAGCGATAATAAGAACGCGGTATATGAGCGTATGATCTCTGAACGTAACAATAAGGCCGCAACCTTCACCGCAGAAGGTGAGTCTGAGGCAAAGATGATTCGTACCCAGACCGATTACGAGATTACCATCAGTGTATCGGAAGCAGAAGCAAAGGCTGAGAGTATTGTGGCAGAAGGTGAAGCAGAGTACATGCGTATTCTTGCAGAAGCATACGCGGATGAGTCGAAGAGTGAATTCTATACCTTTGTACGTTCCCTGGACGCTGCAAAAGCATCCCTGCTTGGCAAGGGCAAGAAGACTTTAATCCTGAATCAGGATTCTCCAATTGCACAGATCTTTAACACAGCAGAATAATTGAATAAGAAACGCCGGTGCGAATTGCACCGGCGTTTCTTGTATCAGTATTTAATTATTTACACGGAACGAGCTTCTCCTGACCGCCCATGTACGGCTGCAGTGCCTTCGGAATCAATACGGTTCCGTCTGCCTGAAGATTGTTCTCGAGAAATGCAATCAGCATACGCGGCGGAGCAACTACGGTGTTGTTGAGGGTGTGGGCGAAGTACTTGCCGTCCTTGCCGTTGACACGAATCTTCAAGCGGCGTGCCTGTGCGTCACCGAGGTTGGAGCAGCTGCCGACTTCGAAGTATTTCTTCTGACGCGGAGACCATGCTTCTACGTCGATGGACTTCACCTTAAGGTCTGCAAGGTCACCGGAGCAACACTCTAAGGTACGTACCGGAATGTCGAGGGATACAAACAGGTCAACGGTGTTCTGCCACAGTTTGTCAAACCACATCGGGCTATCTTCCGGTTTAGAGACAACGATCATTTCTTGCTTCTCGAACTGGTGGATACGATATACACCACGCTCTTCCAGACCGTGGGCGCCTTTTTCCTTACGGAAGCAAGGAGAGTAGCTGGTGAGGGTCTGAGGCAGGCTATCCTCCGGAGTGATGGTGTCGATGAACTTACCAATCATGGAGTGCTCGCTGGTACCGATGAGGTAAAGGTCTTCGCCTTCAATCTTATACATCATGGCATCCATTTCAGCAAAGCTCATAACGCCGGTTACAACTTCGCTGCGGATCATGAACGGCGGGATACAGTAGGTGAATCCACGGTTAATCATGAAGTCGCGTGCGTAGGAGATAACGGAGGAATGGAGTCTTGCGATGTCACCCATCAGATAGTAGAAACCGTTACCTGCTACACGGTGTGCGGCATCAAGGTCAATGCCGTTGAAGCTTTCCATGATAGCGGTGTGGTACGGGATTTCGTAATCCGGAACGACCGGCTCGCCGTAGCGCTGAACTTCTACGTTCTCACTGTCGTCCTTACCAATCGGAACGGACGGGTCAATGATGTTCGGAAGGGTCATCATAATCTTCTTAACTTTTTCCTGAAGTTCTGCTTCCTTTGCTTCTAATGCAGCAAGACGTTCGGAATCGGCACTTACCTGTGCCTTTAAGGCTTCTGCCTCTTCACGCTTACCCTGCGCCATCAGGCCGCCGATCTGCTTAGAGATACGGTTACGTTCAGCACGGAGTGCATCCGCTTCCTGCTGGGTTGCGTTGCTTTCCTTGGAAAGCTCGATAACTTCGTCAACCAGCGGCAGCTTGCTGTCCTGAAACTTGTTACGGATGTTCTGCTTTACGATTTCGGGATTTTCCCGAACAAATCTTAAGTCTAACATGGTTGTGTCCCCCTATATTTTAGTGTAAATTGTTTTTATTAGAATGTCCGTTATGGACAGGTTCTATCTTATTATTATTCTTTTTCGGTTCCATCGGATGGAATTGTGTTCAATGTTTCAACAGCTACGGTAGTAGCCGCTTCCGCGCACATGACAGTATCTGTCACTCCGGTTTTCGGTATGCGGAAAAGGAGCGCTAAAAGAATGGTAATAGTGCCGCAAAGGATAGCCAGAATAATCATTCCGGTCATGCTTTCCATCAGGGATTCCGGCAGAATCAGGTCAAGGATCAGAGCGGATGCATTGATGGCACCATGCAGCATGATGCTTGCCCAAATTGATTTGAGGCGGTACGCAACATAGCCAAGAAGAAGGCCGAGGACAAATGCGTAGACAGCCTGAACAATATTCAGATGATAGATTCCGAACACAGCAGCCTGAATAATGTTTACAAGCCAGAACGGGAATAATTTGCAAAGCTTCTTTGTCATCAATTCACGGAAAATGATTTCTTCCGTAATCGGTGCCAGAATTGCGGTAGAAACAGCAGCTATCACTGCATTGCCGCCAATCAGGCTTTCGATCAGCGCCTGATAGTTCGCGTTTGTTTCAGGGAAAAGCGGCAGGAGCAGGCTCAGGCACATGGAGATAGCAATCTGTGTTGTAATACCGGCAATCACGAAAATAATCAGATTGCGGATACAAAAAACTTCATTAAGAGCAGCCGGAACCGTTTTTTCCTTTTGCTTGCGATACCAAATCAGAAATACGGTTGTACTTGCTAAAAAGGTAATAATCATCAGAATGTCATTAAACAAAGGAGAAAGAAGTAGTTGCGGAAGCTCTGCAATGAGCTGCATAGGGTCTGTATTTCCTTTGGAGATAGTAAGGAATGTAACAACTACGGTATACCAAAACGACAAAATAAAAGCTACTGCAATCTGCAAAGCGAGTGATACAACAACAGGTAAAAACGCAGACAACAGGGTTCTGACTTTCTTCATAATAAGAATCCTTCCTTTGATGACCTTTGAGGAAAATTTACGCTATTCTATAGGAAATGTCAAGCAATATCATGGTTTTTTGTTGCTCCCCTTTTTGCTTGCGTTGTATCCGGGACTTCGATATAATAAATGAAAACCGTTAACTTTGTTTTTAGGAGAGAGTAGGGGCGTAGTATGGTCTATGAATTGATGGGGGAAGAGAGAGAAAAGGCACGGGAGTTTTTTCCGGAACCGCATGATTCGGTGATTTATACAATTACGGAAGGAATCAAAGGCGTTGCGTTCGGGGCAGGGAAAAAACTGCAGTGTGTATATCTGCGGTATGGATTCTTTTCCTTTTTGGCAGGGGATGCGTCCACGGAAGCAGCAAAGGAGCTGGTGGAAGCAATCCGAGACCTGACCGGAGGGGATGAGATTGCAGTGGTTGGATATGGGGAAGGCTGGGAAGAGCTGTTGGTGAAGACGTATCCGGAGGCAGAGTTGCGTGAGCGTGCAATGATGCGGATTCCGGTTCAGGGGCTGGATACACAAAATATTGAGGCATTGTTGTCTGCGTATGAAGCCGGGAAGTATGGTGAATATACATTGCAGGCGATTGATTACCGCCTTTATGAGATTCTGAAAAAAGAAGAATGGGCAGACGGCATGGTAACCAATTTTGAGTCCTATGAAGAATTTGCGAAGCATGGATTTGGATTTGTGATGTGCTGCGGCGACGAGCCGGTGAGCGGCTGTTCCACATACAGTTATCATAAAAACGGAGTTGAGATTCAGGTAGATACCAAGGAAGAACATCGTGGAAAAGGACTCGCGAAGGTGGCGTCTGCGGCTATGATAAAGGAAGCATTACAAAGACGGCTGGTTCCGTCCTGGGACGCAGCCAATCCGACGTCTCAGACGATAGCGGGGCATATGGGGTATGAACTCGGACAGCAGTACCGGGCAGTTGTGCTGCCGAAGGCGGAAACTATTATGGGTTGAAACAGATTGATTGAATCAAACAAGGACGGTGAAGGCTTAGCATGGAAGGGACCGGAACGGTGAAAATCGAAGTGAAAAACGTATCCTTTTGTTACAGAAGAAAGCAGATATTGTCTGATATCAGTTTTCAGGTAAAAAAAGGAGAATGTCTGGCGATTGTCGGAGCAAACGGTACCGGTAAATCAACCTTGCTTTCGATTCTGGCAGGAATACGAAAGCCCAAAGAAGGAGAAGTTGTCTGCCATGGCAAAACCGGATATCTGCCACAAGGGATAGCATTGTTGGAAGATATGACGGTAGAAGATAATCTGCGTTTCTTTGCCGGACTTTCAAAATGCGGGATACCAAAGGAGCTTCCGTTTGGATTGGACCAAAGACGGAAAGAACGGGTAGGCAAATTGTCCGGCGGACAAAAAAGACAGGTCAGTATTGCCTGTGCATTGCTTGGAGATCCGGAGATTTTACTTCTGGATGAACCGGCAGCTGCACTGGATATAGAATACAGAGACGCTTTATTGCAACTGTTACAGCAGTTAAAAAAAGAAGGACGCACGATTCTGTATGTGGGGCACGATCCGATGGAGCTTGCAGACATCTATGATAACCTGCTTTGTCTCGGCTCTGCGGTACAGTATTATTCCCGGGAGAGTCTTTCCGGTGAGAACGGGGACCGGACGTTGTTCTATCGAAACTATGTGGATATGATTAAGCAGGGCTGAAAGTGCAATATAATTGCAGTAAGAATTCGGTCTTGAAAGGGGAGTTGTTATGGAAGAGAAAAAAGGAATAAATAAGAAAATTGTAGTTGCAGTCGCGGCTACAGTTGCGATCATCGGACTTGCAGCAGCAATCATCGGATTTGCTGCAGGGGATGCACCGGTAAACCGGATTGCAAACAGTGCAAAGAAAACCGTGGATGCGGCAAAAAAACAGGAGTCATTTGTTGCTGTAAACGAAGTTCTCAACGGTGGAAGCGTGGAAGTAAGCATGAATACTGCGAAGCTCACATACGGCTTCCTGAACGCAGATGTGAAGGCAAAGCTGTATTCTGCACAGAAAGACGGAGCAGTTGCTCTTTCTGCGGGTGCGAGCATGAACGGAACGAATCTCTTGGATGCGGCCGTATGGTTAGATAGAGAGGATTTGATTGCAAGTTCGGAAACGCTGTTGGAAGAGAATTATGGGATTAGCCTGAAAGACCTTCCTGAGAATGCGAAAGACTCAGCACTGCTGAAACTTCTGGGTGTACAGGAATCCATTCCGGAAGTTACGGTATCGGAGGAATTACAAGCGCGATTGCAGGAAATGGATGAGGAGCTTTCAAAGGATTGTGAGAAGTTTCTGAAGAAAGCGATAAAACAACTGGACAAATCCGTAAGAGCCAATGCGGAGACGGACAAGCGAGAGGTAGTTCTGGACTTTAACGGAGAGGCACTCGAAGCCAATGCGATTGAAATAAAGTTTTTAGCCGATGAAGCTGCAGAGATTGTCAGTGAGATGGCGGAATATCTGAGCAGATCCAAGGATTTTGAAACGCTGCTGGTGAAGTATGCGGATTATCTGGAAGAGATTTCGGATGAGCTGTCCTATGAAATTGCGGATAAGAAGGAATTCATCAGCGCAGTGTATGATACGCTGGACGTAATCATGGATGCGAAGAAAGCGATAGTGGATGCGCTGGAAGAAAGAGAGATTACCATAGTTGCTTATATATCACAGACAGACGGCTGCCTTGCAGGGATTGAAGTTGTTGCAGAAAATGCGGAAAATGAAGTTGCAGGTTCTGTTATGGCAGGACCGACGTTGGAAGATTTGCGAGAAATTTGTTTCGTGCTGAAGGATGCAGGTGTGGAGTACAAGGCGGAATATTTGGTTGAGAAAAATGACAATACGTCATATCAAAGTGTTCTTAACGTATGGAAAAACGAGAACCGGATCGCCGGAGCTTTCGTTGAATGGGATAAGACGGATGGCGCATATGTGTTTGGACTGAACGGTACGAATAGTCAGGGCACTTCGCAAGCGTATGAGATATCCGGTGTGATCAATACGGAGAAAGAAATTACCATAATTGAATTGGAACGGGCGGTGCTTGCCGGAGACGAATACGAGCCCGGAATTACCATTACCGTGGACCGCGAGGACGAGATTCCGGATAAGCCGGAGTATAGCGAGCTTCTTACAATGGAGGAAGAAGAGCTGCAGGGTATCGTTGATGATATTACGAGAGATATTGGTGGACTTTTGGGATTGTTCCTATAGAGAAAGGACTTGCTTGGGATGTTGATTGATATGCTGAAAAGAGATATG
>JAZSIB010000138.1:0-5375 GCA_045533585.1 Lachnospiraceae bacterium
CCCGCCGGTGCTTGCAAGTGAGTTAAGACACTGTATCTTAGCGCATCACGGCGAGCTGGAGTATGGTTCGCCGAAGAAACCGCAGCTGGCTGAGGCGATGGCACTGCATTTCTCCGACAATCTGGATGCGAAGATGGAGACCTTCAAGGAGCTGTTCGCAGGAGCAGAGAACAGTGCGGAGACGAAGAGCGACTGGTTGGGATTCCAGAGATTGTTTGAGTCGAATGTGCGTAAGACAACATTGGAGCAGTGATGAGAGAATATAAGAAAAACGACATAATTGAATTAACGATAACCGACATCGGAACACAGGGAGAGGGCATCGGAAGGGTAACACCGGAAGATATCCCTTTCTTCGTAAAAGGGGCTTTGACGGGCGATAAGATTCGTGCCGGAGTCATGAAGTTGAAGTCTTCGTATGGTTATGCCCGTCTGATCGAGGTATTGGAGCCGTCGCCGTGGAGAACCGAACCGAAGTGTACGGTGGCAGGTCCGTGTGGTGGCTGTACCCTGCAACACTTGAGTTATGAGAAGCAGGCGGAGTATAAGAAGAAGCATGTACAGAATTGTCTGGAGCGTATCGGCGGGTTGAAGGATATCCCGATGGAACCGATTATAGCGATGGAAGAGCCGTGGTACTACCGCAACAAGGCTCAGTTCCCGGTGAGCCGTGGGAAAGACGGCAAGGTGAAGATTGGGTTCTTTGCCGGACATACGCATTCGGTGATTGATACAGCGCATTGTTATATCCAGGCGCAGGTGATGCAGCCGCTCTTAGAGACTATCCGTGAATTCCTAGAGGAGTATGATATCAGTACTTATGATGAGGAGAGCGGTAAGGGATTAGTGCGCCATATCCTGATGCGTGTTGGTTTTGCGACCGGCGAAATTATGGTGTGCCCGGTGTTGAATGGAGAGAAATTGCCGAAGGCTGAGGTGTTGGAGGCGAGGCTTAAGGAGACGATAGAGCGATATAATCAGAACAGAGTAATTCATGGAGATGCTGGTGCAGAGAAAACGGCAGATGCTTGCGGAATCAATGTATCTTATGAATTGACCTCTTTCTGTATTAACGTGAACAAGAAGAAAACGAATGTCATCCTTGGTGAAAAATGCATCCTGCTCTCCGGACGCGAGTACATCACGGACAAGATAGGAGATGTCAGCTACCGCATTTCACCTCTTTCGTTCTATCAGGTGAATCCGGTGCAGACAAAGCGTATCTACGACACGGTGAAGGAATATGCCGGACTGACCGGCGAAGAGGTACTGTGGGATATCTACTGTGGCGCGGGAACCATCGGACTGTATCTGGCAGAGGGCGCGAAGAAACTTTTTGGTATCGAGATAATCCCGGAAGCAATCGCGGATGCAAAGGAAAACGCAAAAGCGAATGGGATTGAGAACGCAGAATTTTATGTGGGGGCAGCAGAGGACGTCTTCCCGAAGCTGATGAAGGAATGTCCGCCGGATGTGGCGGTCATTGACCCGCCGCGCAAGGGCTGTGATGAGAAGCTGATACAGGCACTGTTGGAAGTAAGCCCGAAGACACTTGTGTATGTGTCCTGTGACCCGGCAACGCTTGCGAGAGACTTGAAGTTGTTGACGGCAGGCGGGTATGAAGTGAAACGGGTGAGAGCGGTGGATGCGTTTTGTCATTCCGTGCATGTGGAGACAGTGTGCTTGCTTGAATATATAGGTGAGTAGTACAGATAGGGATTCATATTGTTAAGAAAGGGGGAAGGATGGATGTCAGAGAAATCGAAGGGATATTGGCAGATGGATTTGGAAGAGTATATCCGCCAGGGTGAGCCGGAACAATCAGAACGGTCTACGGCGTGGAGAACAGCAATTGGTTTGCAGGATGTTGACGGACTGAAAACATCAGATTATCTTCTGGAAACAGCAAAAGAGCATATTGAGGGAAAAATTGATATTAAGACGGTGCAAAAGAGAATTCAGTCTTATTATGAAGAGCGGCAGATTAGAACTGAAGCAGAAGAAGGAACAAAAGAAGCGGATATCGTTTCTGCGAGAATCACAGAGCTTTTAGGTGAGAGAACATTTCAGTTTTCACCTGCAGAATGGAAGACGATTCACGGCAGATTGTTCCGAGGTGTGTTAGATCGTGCTGGTGAGTATAGGACTTATAATATTACGAAAAACGAATGGGTGCTTAATGGCGAGACCGTTTTATATGCATCAGCAGACAGCATAAAACCAACTTTGGATTACGATTTTGGGCAGGAGAAAGCATTTTCTTATGAAGGGTTATCAGCATTAGAGGCAGTAAGGCACATAGCGAAATTTACTTCGGGTATTTGGCAGATTCATCCTTTTTGTGAAGGGAATACCAGAGCGACAGCAGTTTTTATAATTAAGTATTTGAAAACATTCGGATTTCATGTGAGCAATGATGTTTTTGCAGAGAATTCATGGTATTTTCGGAATGCGCTGGTAAGATCGAATTATAGTAATATGGAAAAAGGAATTGCCGCAACAACAAAGTATCTGGAGCGTTTTTTTGAAAATCTGCTACTGGGGTATCAAAATGAACTTAAGAACCGATATATCCACGTAGATTATACAGAAATTGCTGAAAGTGCAGTTCAAAGTGCAAACGTTGATGTTTCAAAGTGCAAAAATTGCACTTTGGAGGAATTGGCAATCATAAAAGAGATAAGCATGAATCCCGCGATTACGCAAAAAGAATTAGCCGTTGTTCTTGGTAAATCTGAGAGAACGATTAAGACCAGAACGGTAGAGATGCAAGAAAAGGGGCTGATTCGGCGTGAAAACGGAAAACGTAATGGTAAATGGGAAGTTTCGAATGAGTGATAGTGTGTTTGTTACTTTACTATTGATGGAGCCGGAATAAACGGAGGAACATATGAACACCGTATTTGTATCTTGGGACGAGAGATACGAATACTCGTGCTCAGAGTATTTATAAGGCAACCGGTTTTACTCCGGATATGCCGGATCCTTGTACTGCTTTTCATATCACAGTAGAGGCGTATCGGGAAAAGAAGCAAGGATAAGTGATGTTTCTTATCAAAGGAGAGAAAAGATTGAACTTCACCAACTTCATTCAAGAAATACAACAAAACCACTGGAACGTATACGGTGTGGAAGTGTACGAGAAGGGTGTATTGACGCACACTTACGGAGACACGGAGGAAAATTTGCACGGGATATATTCCGCAACCAAGACGGTGCTGTCCATAGCGGTGGGTATCGCGTGGGACAGAGGTTTGATAGACCTTGGTAAGGCGGTGACGGAGTACCTTACGGTGGATATTTTGGCTTCGCTTGATGAAGAGCAACGGGATACCTTTGACCGAATCACGATTCACCGCTTACTTACCATGTCGGTAGGAGGTTTTCCGTTCCGTGCAGAAGGAGACAACTTCCTGAAGTTTGCACTGGAATGTAAGATTCAGAATCCGGATGAGAAAGTATTCAACTACAGCAATATCAGTGCGTATCTGGTAGGTGTTGCACTGCATCATGCGCTAGGCGAAGATGTCGGAGCATTTATTGAGACGAATGTTTTTGAGCCGCTTGGAATCAAACGATATGAATACGGAAGGTCGCCGGAAGGGTATTTTTACGGGGCATCTGAGACAAGACTGACTGTGAACAGCCTGAGCCGGATTGGGCAGTTGTTGTATAACGGCGGTGTCTATGCCGGGAAACGGATTCTCTCAGAAGAGTATGTGCGGATGGCGACTTCCGTACAGCAGATGAACCGGGAAGGCGGATACGGGTATTTTGTATGGAAATATCGCGACGGCTTCAGCATTAACGGCAAATGGGGACAGAAATGCTATTGCTTGCCGAAGCAGGAGCTGATGATTACGTTCCTGTCGCATATTGAAGAGGATACCTATGGATTGAAGAGGAGTATGGAGCAACATCTGTTGAATATACGAAGTGAAAATGAGATGATATAATGGGCACAGCAGATAATAGAATCGAATTTTGCTGAAACAATGTATTATAGAATACGACAACGATTGAATTCTAGTAACAATTGACAGCTTTCGTGAAAAAAATTATACTATGTACAGTTGTTTGTGTATTTTGAGTGCTATGTTTGTTTAACCACATTGCGAACCGATAAGAAAGGAGCACCAGCCTATGAATGAAATTTTGCAAAAACTGATTGACACTGCCCCTATTTATCAGGAAATCCTGCAACAGGATATCGCTTTTTCTATCTCTGATATGGAAAAGTATATTTATATGCTGGAGACCGATTTGTTAAAGTTCCCGTTTCCCGTCGGTACGCGTATCGATGAGGGCGGCTATGAAGCGGTGTTAAATATGATTAAGGCAACGAAAAAGCCTTTCATTAACTTTGTTCCGCGTGAAGTGTCCGGTACGGTGCCGCTTAAGGCGATTGTAGCTCCTATTTTTGATGGAGATGAGATGGTCGGTCTTTTCTCTGTGTCGGTCAATGTGGATAAGGAAGAAAAGGTCGAAGTTACTTCGGAGAAGCTGACACAGTCCGTAGAACAGGTATATGGATTGATTGATACCATTACGAATGCCGCAGACGGTCTGAACAATATGCTGCAATCCGTTCAGGAAAATGTTGCACAAGCGGCTGAGAGTATTAAGGCAGGTAATGAATCCATTGCCAATATCAAAAAGATTGCGAAGCAGTCCGGTATGCTTGGTCTGAATGCTGCGATTGTAGCAGCAAAGTCCGGTGAAGAGGGCAGAAGTTTTGCTGTTGTTGCTTCCGAGATGCAAAAACTGGCTGCTAACAGTTCTGTCATCTCAGAACAGGTGGTTCAGTCGCTGAACGGTATTGAGAGTTCTGTCAAAGAGATTCTCCAGTTTATCGAGGAAGCAAAGGCGATGGCTCAGAGCCAATATGTTGAGACAGATAATGTTAGAAACAGTATGAAACTTATCTCAGAACAGTCGATTGAACTGGTAGAGTATTCCAAGCAGGGTTAAATAAACTGTTACATATAAGAGAGCCCGGACTTTGATGTTCCGGGCTTTGTTTATAAAATGCACATGAAAGTAAAAAGAAACTGGAGAATCGCGGATGTACACAAAACAAGACTTGATTCAAAATTTAAAAGATATGGGACTTAGTCCGACAGATGCTCTTATGGTGCATTCGTCTATGAAGTCTATCGGTCCGGTGGAAGGTGGTGCGGATACGGTTGTGGATGCGTTCATGGAATACCTGAAGGACGGGTTGTTCATGACGCCGGCGCATACATGGGCGCAGATGGGGGCACAGTACGCAACCTTTGACCCGGCGACGGAACCGGCTTGTGTCGGAATCATTCCGAATATATTCCGTCAGCGCGAGGGCGTAGTGCGTTCCTTGCATCCAACGCACAGTATTG
>JAZSIB010000063.1:0-4461 GCA_045533585.1 Lachnospiraceae bacterium
GTTACAATGAGTGGGGCGATAAGTTTATGGCGGAATCCCCGGTAGGTTATACAGAAGTTTCTTATACTTATACATTGAACAGCATTGGGACGGAGGCTTCTACTGCTTCCAATGAAATTATTTACGATGGTGAGTTCAATATGTTCCTTGCCGGCACAGCAGAATCTGCAGATCAGGCTTGGGACTGGACATTTGCAAACGGTTCCACCGATAACGCAGCACTTGTTGGTACTGTAGCAAATGCGAAGGCTGGTGATACCGTAACCATCGACGTTACATATCCGGGTGCAGTTTATCACACATGGTGGTTGGCTCCTACTTTAGTTCTTCCGGAGGAAGAGGATGGAGTTGACAAGTACTTGGTAGATTATACTATTGATAAGGTTACAATCGACGGCACGGATGTTACCGATAAGATTGACTTATCTCTGAAAGAACAGAAATCCTGGTACGAAGGTACTGAAGATCATCCTGTTACAAGAACTATCCGCCTTGCAGGTGGTTACAACGAGTGGGGCGAACACTTCATTTCCGGTGACTTGTTGGCCGGTCATACGAACATTGAATACACCATGACAATTAACAAGGTTTATGGAGTGGTTGTAGAAGAAGTGGAAGGTCCTAAGGCTGATTTGGATGGATCCTATAATGCATATTTTGGTATCCAGAGCGATGCATGGTCTTTCCGTAATCCGTGGGATGATGCTACTTACGGTAAGGATACCAATCCGGAGGCGTTCGGTCAGATGAGTTTAATCGAAACCGGTACCAATGCTATACTTAAGAAGTCCGGTACATTTACTGATGCCGTAATTGCAGGTAATGGTACGTACTCTGTAGAATTAAATGACATCGCATGGGATGAGGGTACAACAGCTTTGAATCAATTATTCATTTCTACTGATATTCCGAATTCCGGTGAAATTACGTTTTCTAACATTAAGGTTGATTTCGATGGCAAGAATGTGATGGAATTTGCAGAAGGTTTCGTTGATCCGGATTACAAGGAAGTTATCAGAATTCTCTTTATTAACATCTGGAATAAGGATTTAACAAATGCTTATAATATGGCAGGCATGCTTCCGAATTCCAATGTAAAGATTACATTTGATGTTGCCGGCTTCAATTATGACAAGGCAGCAGAGGCTGAGCCGTCTCCGGAACCGACCGAAACTCCGGTAGCTCCGACTGAAGCACCTGCAGTTCCGACCGAAGCTCCTGCAGCTCCGACCGAAGCTCCTGCAACTTCAACAGTAGCTCCTGCTGAGGTTGAGACAAATGGTATGTCCGCGGCAGTTATCGTTATCATCGTTGTCGTAGTAATTGCAATAGCAGCCGGTGCAGTATTCGTGGTAATGAAGAAAAAGAAACAGTCGTGATGATGCATAAATCAATAGTGTGAATTTTTTGCTCCCGGTGGGTATTCCTGCCGGGAGTCTTTTTTTGACTGTATTTTGTATCAAGTATTTGCGGTATTCTTTAAAACTCGAAAAGAGTATAATAATCACAGAAATATAGATTATCCTTACGAAGTCCTGTAATCAACAGAAGCAGGAAAACGCAGTATGATGTAAGATGGAGGTTGCTATGAAAAAAAGTAATGGTTGGACCGATAAGGTCTATTACGTCACAAGATTAAGTACAGTTTTGGGACTTGTCATGATGTTTTTCCCGGCAGCCAACCCCGGTTATGTGTGTAATCTGATTAATAAGAATCTGTCGTTATTCACTACGGCAGTTTCTTACGAATCTCTTACAGCACTTGCCTTAAGAGCGTTGGATAGAGGATGGGTTCAGAAAAACAGCTTTATTATTCTGATGGTTGCAGCTGCAGTTCTTTGTGTTGGTGTTCTCATGGGAGCAGTTGCAAGTTGTATGTCTGTCGGCAACTTGAAAATGAAGCGAATAAGCAATTGGTTGGGCTTAGGTGGAGCTGGTATTATGGGTGTCGGCATGATAATCATGTATATGGCATACATAAGCTTTGGTGGTTCTGACAGACCGGATAAAGCATATAACATTTTGCCCGGCGGACTGTACATATATGTAGCGCTCGCGTTAATTCTGTTGGTGGCTTACAGTGTTATTATCCTTTTTCAGCCAAAGCCGGAAAAGGATGAAGTGTGTGAAATAAAGACACCAATGAAGTTATTCTTGATGTTCATTCCGATTCTTGCATTTGTATTTATATTCTCCTATTTACCGCTTTGGGGTTGGAGATATGCGTTCTTTGATTACAAAGCGGGTGAAACCCTCACGATGGATAAGTTTGTTGGCTTCAAGTGGTTTACATACTTGTTCGAGAATGAAGCGACAAGAAGCGATATTGTCCGAGTGTTAAAAAATACATTAATTATGAGTGGTCTTGGTATCGCAACCAGTTGGGTACCGATGGCATTTGCAATTTTTCTTACTGAAATAAAAGCAGGATGGTTTCGCCGTTTGGTGCAGACGTTTACTACCATTCCAAATTTTATCAGTTGGGTTTTGGTATATGCGATTGCTTTGGCGATTTTCTCTACAGAAGGTTTCATAAATAACTTTCTGACTGACATTACAGGAACCGCTCATACAACAAACTATTTGTTGAGTGAATCCGGTACATGGTTTAAGATGCTTGCGTGGGGCATGTGGAAGGGTGTCGGTTGGAGTGCCATCATTTACATCTCCGGTATTTCCGGTATTGATCAGCAACTATATGAAGCAGCCACAGTAGATGGTGCGGGACGTTTTCAGAAGATGTGGCATATTACGGTGCCGGGGCTTATCCCGACGTTCTGTGTATTATTGCTCATGTCTGTAGCAAACATTTTGAGCAACGGTATGGATCAGTATCTGGTATTTGAAAATGCAAGAAACTATGCAGATATTGAAGTACTCGATTTGTATGTTTATAAAATCGGTATTGGTAAAGGCTTAGTTCCTCTGTCCACCGTAGTAGGTATGGTGAAAACCTTTGTCAGTGTTACTTTGTTGTTCTTGGCAAATGGTGTTTCCAAACTTATCCGTGGCGAGAGTATTATGTAGTGGAGGTGAGAAACTATGGCAAAGTCAAGTCAGGAAAATCCGGACGTAAAGGTGGAAAATAAACACTATAGAGCACGTAAGAAAAAAGAAAAATATACGTTTGGTGATGTCGTATTTAATATCGTAAACTATGGGTTCTTCGGTATATTTACATTAAGTTGTATTTTCCCGTTTTATTATCTGTTTATCAATACGATTTCTGATAATGCATTGGTTCGAATCGGCGCAATAAACTTTATCCCTAAGGGACTTCAGCTGCAGAACTACCTGTCTCTGTTAGGTGCAGGCGAGATATTAGATGCCTTTTTGGTATCTGCCTCCAGAACCTTAATCGGTACATCACTAATGGTTGTTGTGTCTGCTTTAGCAGGTTATTTAATGACGAAGCAGGAAATGTGGCATAGAAAGGTTTGGTATCGTTTCCTTGTGATTACCATGTATTTTAATGCAGGTCTGGTACCCACCTACTTAAACTTCTTAATGTTAGGCTTAACCGAAAACTACCTGGTATACATTATTCCGGCGATTGTACAACCATATAATATTATCCTGGTTAAAACCTATATCGAATCGATTCCGACAGAACTGGAAGAGAGTGCTTTTATTGATGGGGCCAGTCATATGAGAATTTTTCGCAACATCATTTGGCCGCTTAGCAAACCGATTTTGGCGACCATTGCAATTTTTGGTGCCGTAGGTCATTGGAACTCCTTCATGGATTCCATTCTTTACATGAGTGGAACGCCGGCGTTACAGACGTTACAACACAGACTGTACATTTACTTAAATCAGACTACCAGCCTTGCGAGCCTTATGCAGAGCGGAGTCAGCAGTAGTGCTGCGGCGAGTGCAATGGCCGGTGTTATGGATGCAAAAACAATTAAGTATACCATTTCCATGGTAACCGTTATTCCGATCTTGGCGGTATATCCGCTCATGCAACGTTATTTTGAGAAGGGTATTATGTTAGGTGCAGTTAAGGGTTAATACGATTTTTGCAGGTCGAGAAGGCCTGTTAAATACAACAGAAATAATTTTTCTTGTTGGTATAATAAAAGGAGGATAATTAATCATGAAGCTTTTATGGAAAAGAGTGCTTGCGCTGATGGTTGTAGCAGTTATGGTATTTTCGTTGGCAGCGTGTGGCAGCGAGGGTGGCAATCGGGGAAGTAACCTGGCATCCACAACTCAGAACGGGACAGAAACTAGCAACAGCGGTGACACAGCAAACACAGGGAACAAAGGAAATAACAAAGGTGAACCAATCGAACTGACGGTATACAGTCAGTTGGCAAACTTCTCAGGCGAGCAGGTAGGTTGGTTCGCAAAGGTTATGCTAGACAAGTTCAATGTTAAGTTAATGATTATCCCTGACTCCGATGGTGTATTTGATACACGTATGGAATCCGGAAACCTTGGTGATATTGTCGTGTT
>JAZSIB010000156.1:0-6317 GCA_045533585.1 Lachnospiraceae bacterium
GTCTTTTTGTCTCTCCGGAATCATCTCCGGCTTAGCAAATTCCGCTTCGCTTCGCCATAACCATTCATGCGTCTCCCATCCCATGATGGTTGCATGACCGGTCGTTGCCGAGATACGCTGATAGTAAGTATAGCTATATCCAACACCCTCCACAATTACGGAAGGCTCTGTAACATTTTCGTTAATCCACTGAACTGCCGCATAATCCTCCGGGAAATTCTTCTCCATAAACGCTACACAATCCAGCCCCTGATACCTTGTGTTGTCCCTGTAATCTCCAAACCAGCTCTCGGCTGCATTGCCAAAGTACCCTAGCGTCGTAGCAAGCAGAGCCAGCACCACAACGGCAAAAACGCAATGGGAACGCTTCTCACGAAAACGAATCAACCGGAACGATATATATGCCATGCACATACCAAACATAATATATGCCTGATAAGTCAGCTTAAACATCGTATTGGCACGCTTATAATCGCCGGAATAGATATCACGTACATATACAAGTTCCGGGAGTAAGATCAGGCCACAGGCACAAAGCCCGAGCGTCAATACAAAAAGGTCTGATATCTCCAGCGATGCTATCATACGGTACAGCCAGTCAAGAGCCGGATGCTTTTCTGCAAAAGCGGCTTCCTCCGGACTGCGTCCCGACACCACATGCTTTTTGCTCTTTTTCCCCTGCAGCTTTGCAGCGCGGTTAAGCTTGCGTATCATGATAACAAGAAAACTTATCACTGCAACAATCGGAAGTCCCCACAGAATCACCAACTGATGCAGCGGCGAATGATTCAGAGAAATAGAAACGCCCGTCGATATCTGATCAAACGTCAGCTTAAACGGTAATGATACTACTGCAGAGACAGCAAGTACCACCACTGCATGTGCTGCCGTGAGCACCAGTGCCTTCGGCTTAAAATGGCAAATCACAGCGTTCGAGAACAAAATCACGGCACCTGACACCACAAAGTAAATCGGATAGTCCCAATAATTCGTCATATGAAAGAATCCGATGAAGAATCCTACCAGAATCACCTGTGGCAAAAACGCCTCCTGTAATACTGCCGCCTTATCACCGGAAAATGCAACCGCGTCCTCCAGACGGAAACGATATGCATCCATCTGTTTGCTACGTAACTGTAAAATCGTATACAGCACAGCCATCACTGTCAGAACAAACATAATGTTAATTACATGTGCGTGTAAGTCACCCAAAATAAATGAATACGAAGGAAACTCATGAATCGTCTTGTCCGGACGGTCCGGTGCGTAACCGATATACCGGGTTGCATCCGGAAACCAGTAAAAATCCCGTTCAATCGAAAGCCACTCTTTTACCTTGTCATTCTTCAAGGCAATCCAGTTCACCACCGTATAATGCATATTGCCTGCGAAACATACGGCAAGTCCGGAGACCAGACCCACCACCGGACCATACCACGCTCCGGCATGTTCTTCCGTAATCTCCTGACTTCCTTTGATACGGACAGGTTTGCGTCTTGCAAAATCCGAAGCCACCTGATTCATCAAGGAATACGGCATGGCAAATGCGAATCCCGCCACCATCATCAGCGAAAGGTTGTAGGAGTCCTCTATTGCTACACCGCTCAGACGCTTCAGGAAGGTACACAGATACTGACCCAAATAATAATAGTTAATCGTCTCACCGGCGAGCCACATATCTTCCGCCGGCATGTAAACCGCATTGCCGATACTCACCATCAGACCGTAATCCATGAATTTCTCGGTATTTCCCATAATCTCCGGCTTAAAACAGCGAAGATATGTCCAGAATAAAAACGCAGCAAAAAACAAAAGCTCCGTAACGCCTGCCGATACGAGATTATTTCCGTTAATGCTGAAATACGGGTCTCCCTGCATTTCATCGTTTTTCCGCTTCCGGCTATAATAAAACAAAAGAACTACATTCAACACAAAACAGACTGCCGTAACAAGATAGCAGTTTGTAAGCGTAAATTTTAATATATGACAGGAAGCCAGATACCACATCAGCCAGCCGCTGATCGCAAGACCGATCGCCTTGGAGAACAGCCAGCCTTTATCCTTAAACCGTCGAAATACCACCATGGTAAGCGGCATAAAGCCGATGCCGAGCACCAGCAGAGTCAGCCACCATAAGAGGAACGAATTCATATCTTCCTTCCCCATAGCGGTATAGCCGTATGCAGCCACTGCCCCAAATGCAAGCACCAGCAGGGCGCCTTTAATATACACATTTCCCGAACGTCTCACGTTATTTCGTACCTTTCCACTATCCGTAATAGACTCACAGACATATCATAATGCGAATATCCCACGCGCACAATACAACCCACTATTTCAGGCAGCGATTAATCGCCCTGAAATCTGTCCATGCTTTTTTCCCAATCTTAATTATCTTCTTCATATTGATGGAGTTCACCCCACCCTGACGCGGCCGGAACGTAATTCTGATATACTTCACCGGAAGCTTTTTCTTCGCAAACACCACCGAAATCAACACATTGGAGAGATTGTGATCCTCCGGGACCGACTTCAGGCAGTCTGCCAATGCTTCCCTCTGCATCAGACGGAACGGCGTATTCGCATCCGTCAGGCTCACATGGAAACAAATTGCACACACAAGCTTCAATGTTTTGGTTACAAGCACTCGGGAGAATCCATCCTGGCGGCCTTTCCGGTGCCCAATGACCATCGCATACTCCTTCCGAAGCTCCCAGAACTGCCAAAACTCCTCCGGCATTGTCTGACCGTCCGAATCCGTCTGAAAAATATAATCCGCTCCCTGCTGCAGTGCATAGTTATAACCGTACAGAATCGTAGAGCCATGACCGGAATTTGACTTCGTAAGCGGTTCTAACTGAGGAAACTCTTCCTTCAATGCCAGCATCTTCTCATAAGTAGAATCCTTACTTCCATCGTTAATTATCACCAGTCTGCTGTCCGCTCCTGTCTTCTCCACAACCGGATGCCAGTCGCGTATTACTGCTTCAATATTCTCTTCCTCGTTATATGCCGGTATCACAATATAAAGCTTGTCTCCCATATCAACTCTTCCTTTCAAGATTCCTCTCTGTCATTCGACTGCAAGCGGCAGCGAGGTATCATAGATCGACAGCATCCATTCACCGTCACCTTCCACATAAACCTTTTCATATGCTGCATCAAACACTGCTTCGTTCAACTCGTAATCCGCAGACTGTCTGGCATCAATATCAATGATAATATAGTCAATACCGTTTTCTTCTATCAGCCCCTGCAACTCCCACACCGAAGCTGCCTCGTACATCTCCTTTGTCAATGCATATCGCTTGTTGGTATCATAGCCCGCTGTCATCGGATAATACCCATGTCCTTCAAACAACATCGCACCACCCATCACGGCACGGCTGAGTGCATAATACGGCGTCAGGAACACATCCTGCGAAGTCGTATTCTCATCAATCCAGTCAACCAACGGGTCCTCCATGGAAAACTTAAGATTATAATCCGGATGATTGCGCTTTATCACGGTGCGATAATCATAATAACCGGTAATCGTCATCAATATGACAAGACCCACGCACAGCACTCGCATTGCGATGTTTTTCATCGCGAACAACTTTACAATCAGAATCGCTGCAAAGATATTCATCAACATGATAGAAACCATAATATACTTATGGTTTACTGTCACGTCAACCGTCAAAGATACAAAAAACGAAAACACAAACGGTGCCGAAAAAGCAATCAGAATCCAACGCCTCACGCCCTTCACTACCGCAAACGCAACAAACAGTACAAGGAACAATATACCTGTCAGACGTGCAATATAGTCAAGTGTACCAAACAACGTGGTATTCTCTGCAATAAAGCCAAACTGGAACTTTGCACCACCTACAGCAAGACCTTCCATAAAAAAATTGTTCTGCACCAGCGACAACACAGTTGTAATAATGGCCGTAATCAGATACTCTCCCCGGCGATCCGACACAATCGCAAGCACGAACAATACCATAATGGTTGCAAGCAGTGTCGCACCGTTCCAGAATGCTGTCAGTCCCAGCAAAACTCCGAGCACTACCGGCCGAAGATAGGACTCTGTATTCCATCCGTCCACAGAAAACAGACTGAATCTCAGAAATTCCATTACTGTACCGGCAACACTTTTCTTTTCTGTTGCCGCTCCTGTCTCGGTTCCTGCAGCTTTCATAGCGTCCCTCTGCCACCGCTCTGCCATTGCATACAGATGCGGAATGAACAGATGCAGTACCAACAAAAGCGCACAGATTCCAAACGCCAGATGACGCTGGTTGCAGTACACATTCAGATTCCATAGTCCCCAGTCTTCATGTGTGGTATAGCCGATAAAACCGATATTCATCCACAACGCATCCCGGATAGAGATTCCCTTTGGCACCTCTGCCAAATAGGAAAAGAAGCTCGGAGAACAGCGGAAAGCGAAAAGCAAGGCACTCAAGTAACCTACCGCACGAATACCGGACAGACGTATCGCCAATACATACAGAAGCAAAAACACGGAAATCAAAGATAATGCGCTCGGAAGATTAAATGCCCAGTCCAGACGCAGTCCCAAAAACTCAAGATTGCCCGCAAGGAACTGAAACATAAAATGATAACGGATATCTTCTCCTGCATAATGCGAATACATGGTTGGGAAATTATTCCCCAGAGAAAACGAACGGATCATGCCAAGATGCGGCGCAAAATCACTGAACACGGAAAGTCCGACCGACAGCACACCCTCTTTTACGAAAAAAGTTCTCCACATCAGACGGCATACCAGATATCCTACGGCGGACAGGAATACAATCTCTCCAATCGTTAGCCGCGAAAGCTGATGTCGCATACTCCATCCCTGTTTTCTTCTGATTTGTAACAGAATACCAAGTGCCGATACTACGGCGAAGATACTCATGGATACCGCATTGGCAGCCGTAAGCGGCGATGCTGAACGCTGAAACAGATATGCCAAAAGATAGGTCGTCCATGTTACCACCAGTGTACCACTGAAAAACCATGCCGGAAGCAGCACAAATCCCCGGTTCAACTTTAAAGAATTGCCTCGGAATGTCGTCTCTGTAAGCTTCTCCAAATCGGGAAGAAGGTATGTGCAAAGCACATACCCCGTTGTCATACATATGAGCAGATATAACACACCTAACATCTTTGATATCCCTTTCTTTGCGATACCGATACACTTTATCCGGCACCCGGATCAGATTGCGATATCTTCCTTACATATCATCGTCAGCTGCAGCACCGTCGGATCCTGATATCCTACGATACGGTTCGCCTGATTCACTACTATCTTTTCAAATGTATTGCGGATTCCCCGGGCATTGCCGAAGCTCTTTAACGCCCGCTCATCCAGCTGAGACAGATACTCCTGCAGTGCAGCAGTAGCGTCTTCATCCACGATAAATCCGGCGCGGTACGCCATTCCGTGGAAAATCTCTATCAATTCCGACAAACTGTAATCCGGAAAATCTATAAACTTATTAAAGCGTGATACCAGACCGGTATTGGCCTTCAGGAAATGCTGCATCTCGTCTTTGTACCCTGCTACGATTACAATCAGATCATCTCTGTGATCTTCCATCATCTTAACCAAAGTATCCAATGCTTCCTGCCCAAAATCGTTGCTTGCTTCGGAAGACGTCAGAGTATAGGCTTCGTCGATGAACAGCACCCCGCCGAGTGCCTTCTCAACCACTTCCCTCACTTTCAATGCCGTCTGTCCGACATAGCCAGCAACCAAACCGGCGCGGTCGGTCTCTGTCAAAGTGCCCTTGCTAAGCACCCCCAGTTCCTTATATATCTCTGCTACCAGACGCGCCACAGTCGTCTTACCGGTACCCGGATTCCCAGAGAATACCATATGATACGACATCTCCATATCCGGTAGTCCATAACGCTCACGCAGCTTTCTGACCTTAATCAGGTTAATCAGAGAATTCATCTCCTTTTTCACCTGTGCAAGACCAACCAGATTGTTTAACTCTTGCAACAACAGCTCCAACCGGTTTCCTTCCGTCGGTTCCGGCTCCGCTGCTGCTACGGCAACCGGTTCTTCTGTCTTTTCCTCCACCGACACTGTTCCCACAGCAAGTGCAAGCGGTTCCTGCCTTACCGGCTCACGGTAATAGAGATACTTTTTCTTATAGAATTCAAAATCGCCGTTTGCCTTTTCCAGACGCTCTGCACTCTGCTCCAGTTCGCCCGAACAAATCTTTCGGAAGATATAGCGCTCGTCCAAAAGTGCACCGGATAAAATCTTCACATATAAAAACGCATCAATCTGCAGATAAAATTCCTTC
>JAZSIB010000120.1:0-6018 GCA_045533585.1 Lachnospiraceae bacterium
GAGAATACATTTGAGAACCGTGTGAAAAAGGAAATAATTTATGTTGAGAATGATGTAAGCAAAACGTTCTCAGAATGGATGATATATGAGAGAAAATATTCGTGCGATATTTGAACAGAATACAGAGCTGATTCGCAGGACTGAGATTGCCCTGCAGTATTACCGCGAGCAGCAGTATGACAAGGCGCTCGGACTTACGGCACAGGCAATTGATCAACTGCGGGATATCTCGGAAGCTATCTTTTCCGACCGTGAGTATTTTGCAACGGTTTCAGATGCGTCCGTAGCAGAGATGCTGAGCGGTCTTCTGCAGACGAAGAAGAAAAAAGATTATGTGCTTTTGGCGGATTTGTTTGAGATGCAGCTGCTTACCTTCCTGTACAGCATTCAGGAATTGATTTTGAACAAAGAAGACTACATGGAGTATGATGATGCGGCATATGCAAAACGTACCGGTTTGATGAAAGAGAAGCTGGCAGAGAGCATCCGAAGCTATGAACCGAATCCGGATGATGCAGAGCGCTGCAGTCTGAACGTGAACGCACTGCTGGATGCACCGCTTGATCCGGAGCAGTTACTCCGGGAAGGGTATCGTGTGGAATTTACCTCTTCGGGACGTATGACAGTAGCAATCCGCGACCGTGAAGGCAGGGACTTGTATCTGCACAGTAACGGAAATGTTTCCAAAGAAGCTTTTCTTCTTGCAAAACGTTGGACAGAGAAGCCTGCGGATACTTATATTATCTACGGACTCGGTATGGGATATCATATTGAAGAATTGTTGTATCTGTCACCGGACTCCAAGATAGAGATTTATGAAACAGATATGAATATCCTGAAATTATCCTGTGCATTCTCAAAGATAGAAGCATTGCTACGGGATGTAGAAGTACAGTTAATCTATGACCCGGGCGGTGAACGGATTCAGAAACGTCTGAAGGAGAAGCAGAGAAAAGAGGCGGTCTGTGTACATTATCCATCACTGAGAAATGTGAAAGATGAGAAGCTTAGAAAAGCGCTTTCGCGTTATATTCCGTGGGTAAAGTTGATTGAAAATATATAATGATTTCGTATGGAGAAAGAAAATGAGCAGAATCGGGTTTGATAATGATAAATATATAAAGATGCAGTCGGAGCATATCCGCAAACGTATCGAATTCTTTGGCGGCAAGCTGTATCTGGAGTTTGGCGGAAAATTGTTTGATGATTTCCATGCATCCAGAGTTCTTCCGGGTTTCAAGCCGGATAGTAAGGTAAACATGCTGCTTCAGATGAAGGATCAGGCAGAGATTGTTATCGTCATTAATGCAGCTGACATTGAGAAGAATAAGCAGCGCGGCGACCTTGGAATCACCTATGATTTGGACGTGCTGCGTCTGATTGATGCGTTCCGTGAGATCGGATTGTATGTAGGAAGTGTTGTGCTGGCACGTTTTGCTGCACAGCCTGCGGCAACGGCATTTGAAAAACGTCTCGGTGCGCTCGGTATCAAGGTATATCGTCATTATTCAATACCGGGATATCCGTCGGATATTAAGAAGATTGTAAGTGACGAAGGTTTTGGTAAGAATGATTATATTGAGACAACCCGTTCTCTTGTCGTGGTGACGGCTCCGGGTCCGGGAAGCGGTAAGATGGCAACCTGTCTGTCACAGCTCTATCATGAGCACAAGCGTGGTATCAAGGCAGGCTATGCGAAGTTCGAGACCTTCCCCATCTGGAATCTCCCGCTGAAGCATCCGGTAAACATTGCATACGAGGCGGCAACGGCAGACCTGAATGACATGAACATGATTGACCCGTATCATCTGGAAGCCTACGGAATCACTACGGTAAATTATAACCGTGACGTAGAAATATTCCCGGTAATGGAAGCAATGTTTGCTACGATTTTCGGGGAAAGTCCCTACAAGTCTCCGACCGATATGGGTGTAAATATGGTAGGTAATTGTATCATCGATGATGCAGTTGTCTGTCAGGCGGCTAAGGATGAGGTGATTCGCCGTTATTACAACACCCGCTGTGAACACAGAAAAGGCTTGTGTGATGAAGAGTCTGTAGCAAAGATTGAGCTTCTGATGCGTCAGGCAGGTATTACGATGGAAGACAGACCGGTGATTGGTGCAGCGATGAAGAAGGCAGAAGATACCGGCGCTCCGGCAGCGGCAATCCAACTGGCTGACGGAACGATTATTACCGGTAAGAATTCGACTCTGATGGGACCTTGTTCTGCATTGCTGCTGAATGCATTGAAGGCACTCGGCGGAATCGATGATGCGACACCGCTTATGGCAAGAGAAGTATTGGAACCGTTGCAGGATCTGAAGGTAAACCACCTCGGTAACCACAATCCGCGTCTGCATACGAACGAAGTACTGATTGCACTTTCTATCTGTGCGGCAACCGGACATGAAGATGCGGCGACTGCATTGGAACAGTTATCGAAACTGCGTGGTCTGGAGCTGCACTCAAGCGTGATTCTGGCACAGGTAGATCAGGAGACCTTCCGTAAGCTTGGCGTAAACGTAACCTGCGAACCGCAGTATCAGACGAAACGGCTCTATCATAAGTAAAAAGAAAGGCATTTGAATGGACAATAACCGAAACAACCAACCAAGTAGCAATAATAACAATAATAACAATAACAATAATAACGAAAAGAAGCCGATGCCGGTCTGGCTGATGTGTCTCGGCGTGGCTTTGGTTTTATATCTTTTGTTTTCTTATATGACCAGCAAACTGACGCAGGCTTCGTATCAGGAGATTAGTTATGCAAAGTTTCTGGAAATGGTAGAAAAGGGTGAGGTAAAAGAAGTCTTAATCCAGTATGACAGTGACCGGATGCTGATTTCTCCGAAGGAGCAGAAGGAAGGTACCATTCCGGTTACTTACTATACCGGTATCATCCAGGACGATACCAATCTGGTTCCGTTACTGAACGAACATGGCGTAGCATATACAGCCGAAGTGGTGGATAAAAGTACAACAATACTGGATATCATTGTAAGCTGGGTGCTGCCGTTTGCATTGATTTATATTGTAATGTGGTTCCTCTTCCGTATGCTCATGAAGGGCGGTAACGGCATGATGGGTGTCGGAAAGAGCAACGCAAAAGTATATGTGGAAAAAGAAACCGGTGTGACTTTTAAGGATGTGGCAGGTCAGGAGGAAGCGAAGGAATCCGTGACGGAGCTGGTAGACTTCCTGCACAATCCCGGAAAATATACCAAAATCGGTGCGAAGCTCCCGAAGGGTGCTTTGCTTGTCGGACCGCCCGGAACCGGTAAGACCCTGCTGGCAAAGGCAGTGGCAGGTGAGGCGAAGGTGCCGTTCTTCTCGCTGTCCGGTTCGGACTTTGTCGAGATGTTTGTCGGCGTCGGTGCATCCCGTGTAAGAGACCTGTTCAAGCAGGCTCAGGGCATGGCTCCCTGTATTGTATTCATCGATGAGATTGATGCCATCGGTAAGAGCCGCGATTCCGTTTACGGTGGCGGCAACGAAGAACGCGAGCAGACACTGAACCAGCTTCTGGCCGAGATGGATGGATTTGACACCTCAAAGGGTATTGTTATCTTAGCGGCAACGAACCGCCCGGAAGTACTGGATAAGGCATTGCTTCGTCCGGGTCGTTTTGATCGTCGTATTATCGTAGATAAGCCGGATCTGAAGGGACGTCTCGATACCTTGAAGGTTCATGCGAAAAATGTCTTAATGCATGATTCGGTTGACCTTGAAGCGATTGCACTGGCAACCTCCGGTGCAGTAGGATCTGATCTTGCGAATATCATCAATGAGGCTGCAATCCTTGCAGTTAAGGAAGGAAGAACCACGGTAACCCAGAGCGACTTGTTTGAGTCGGTGGAGACCGTATTTGCCGGAAAAGAAAAGAAAGACCGCATCTTAGGTGCTGAGGAGAAGAAGATTGTTGCATACCATGAAGTCGGACATGCTTTGGTAACGGCGCTGGAGAAGAATGCAGAGCCGGTGCAGAAGATTACGATTGTACCGCGTACCATGGGTGCACTCGGTTATGTACTCCATGTGCCGGAGGAAGAGAAATACCTGATGAGCAAGGACGAACTGCTTGCACGTATTACGATGCTTTACGGTGGACGTGCAGCAGAAGAACTTTTCTTTGATACGGTAACGACCGGTGCGTCGAACGATATTGAGAAGGCAACCGAGATTGGTCGTGCGATGATTACGCAGTACGGTATGTCTGAGAAATTCGGTCTGATTGGTCTCGAATCCATTCAGAACCGCTATCTGGACGGTCGCGCTGTGATGAACTGCGCGGATGTAACTGCAGCAGAGATCGACCATGAGGTCATGGAGCTTCTGAAGCGTTGCTACGGGCGTGCGAAGGAGCTGCTGTCCGGTAATAAGGATGTGATGGAACGCATTGCAGCATTCCTGATTGAGAAGGAGACCATCAGCGGTAAGGAATTCATGGAACTGTTCTATGAGCTGCGTCCGGAAGCAAAAGCAGAGGCAGAACGCATCAAGGAGGAGAAGGAAGCGCAAAAGTCGGCAGAGGAGACCGCAACAACGGATGAACAGGCAGACGAAAAAGCGGTTGATGAAACAGAGATAAAAACAGAGTTCTCCAGAGTTGTAGAAGTGAATGACGTTGAAAATGTGTTTGATACAGCCGAAGTTAAGGAGTCAGAGGATGACGGTGAGAGGAATCAGGATGAAAGTGATTCGTAGTTGACTGTATAACAGCTGGTTCGTGCGGAGTGTGATATGTTTGTAATTGAAGATGAACTGAAAAAATTACCGGCAAAGCCCGGCGTCTATCTCATGCACGACAAGAGTGATGCGATTATCTATGTCGGAAAGGCAAAGATTCTGAAGAATCGTGTGAAGCAGTATTTTCAAAACGGTCGGAATCTTTCACCGAAGATACAACGCATGGTCTCGATGGTGTCCTACTTTGAATACATTGTAGTAGATTCTGAGGTAGAGGCACTCGTGCTGGAGTGTAACCTGATTAAGGAACACCGTCCGCGCTTCAATACCATGTTGATGGACGATAAGGGGTATCCTTATATTAAGGTAACGGTGAATGAAGCCTATCCGCGTGTGATGTATGCGCATGCACAGAAAAAGGACAAAGCAAGGTATTTTGGACCGTATCCGAATGCTGGTGCCATCAAGCATGTATTGGAGCTGTTGCGTAAGGTATACAGTATCCGGACCTGCAATAAGAGTCTTCCGAGGGAGAGCGGAGCGGATAACCGCCCTTGTCTGTATTACCATATGGGGCAGTGCAAGGCACCGTGTCACGGTTATATTTCGCAGGAAGAGTACGGGGCATCGATTGACTCCGTAATTTCGTTTTTGAACGGGAACCGTGAAGAGATAAAACGGGATTTGAAACAAAAGATGCAGGCTGCGGCAGAGAATATGGAATTCGAGAAGGCAGCAGAGTACCGTGATCTGCTTCTGGATGTGGAGCAGCTGAAGCAACAGCAGAAGGCAACCGATACGAACGGTGTGGAGCGAGATGTTATTGCGTATGCCGTGGATGGGGAAGAAGCAGTTGTGCAGATTTTCTTCATCCGGGGAGGAAAGATGCTCGGAAGAGAGCATTTTTATCTGCAACATGTGGAGTCTGACGGTGCAGAGATTATCGGTGAGTTTATCAAACAATTCTATTCCGGAACGCCTTATCTTCCGAAGGAATTGTTGGTCAGTGAGCTTCCGGAAGACGCAGAACTGTTGTCAGAGTGGCTTTCGACGAAGCGGGGGCAGAAGGTACGCATCTTTGCACCGCTCAAAGGAAGCAAAGAAAAGTTAATCGAGCTTGCTAAGAAGAATGCGTCTATTGTCCTCGAACAGGATAGAGAAAATCTCAAACGGGAACAGGCGAGAACTTCGGGGGCGCAGGCAGACCTTGCGGCTATCATCGGACTGGAAAAAGTGGTGCGCATTGACTCCTTCGATATCTCTAATATCAGCGGTTACAGTTCGGTTGCTTCCATGATTGAAGTCGGATCGTAGCCATGTCGTTCT
>JAZSIB010000116.1:0-11518 GCA_045533585.1 Lachnospiraceae bacterium
AGGACAGGTAGCTGCGCAAGCGCCGCAATCAAGGCAAGCGTCTGCATTAATTTCATACTTGCCATCGCCTTCTGCAATAGCACCTGCCGGGCATTCGCCAGCACATGCGCCACAGCTGATGCAAGCGTCAGTAATCTTATATGCCATGATAATCGAACCTCCTTGGAGTATATGATGTTGCTAATTGTATCGTAATTCTTGCAATATTACAAGTGAAAATTTTGTGGAAAATAAAAAAGGAGTCCTATGAGGATTGATTTACCGGAAAAAGTTGAATATATTATCGAAACTTTGCAGAAGGCAGGGTATGAAGCTTATGCGGTAGGAGGATGTGTACGCGACCGCATGCTGGGACGTGAACCTAAGGATTGGGATGTGACGACTCTGGCAGATCCGTATCAGGTAAAGGCGTTGTTTCGAAGAACAGTGGATACGGGGATAAAGCATGGAACCGTAACGGTAATGTTCGGAGAAACCGGTTATGAGGTTACTACCTATCGCTTGGATGGAGAATATGAGGATTTGCGTCATCCAAAGGAAGTTACGTTTACCAAAAGCCTGCAGGAGGACCTGAAACGCAGGGATTTTACCATCAATGCCATGGCATACAACCACAAGGAGGGGCTGGTAGACCTGTTCGGGGGAGAAGAAGACCTGAAGAAAGGGATCATCCGCTGTGTCGGGAATCCGGGAGAGCGTTTTGATGAGGATGCACTGCGTATTTTGCGCGCATTACGTTTTTCTGCCCAGCTTGGATTTTCTGTAGAGCCGGCAACGGAAGCTGCAATCCGGGAGAGAAGTACACATTTGGAGAAAATCAGCGCGGAACGTATCCGGGATGAGTTAAATAAGTTACTGTTATCTGCCATGCCGGAACGGTTGACTGCGTTGGAAGACTGCGGGATTGCCGGCGTGATTCTTCCGGAGGTGGCTGCTTTACTGCAACAAAGAGAAATGGTGAATCCGATTCTGCATGGGCTTTTGGATTATACGAAGTGCGCTGAAAAGGACGAGCGTACGGCTTTAGTTTTGTGCTGGGCGACCCTGCTGAATGCGGCTCTGCTGTTTTCGGGTATGGATGAGAATGAAAAAAGAAAAAAAGCAGTAAAACGTATCCTGCAACGTTTGAAGTTTGACAATGATACGATACAAAAAGCAGCGGCATTGGCGGAATATAGCACGGAGCCTGTGGTCGCGGATGCATATGCAGTGCGGAAACAGATGCATCGCATGGGTGAAGAAGTATTTGACTTGTGGCTGGTGTTCTTAAGCGGAACACGTTTTCCGGATAGGGAGCCGGTTACACACACGCTTCTGGAACGGGTTGTTTCTATCGTAGATGAAATCCGGTCGGAGCCTTACTGTGTGTCCTTAAAAAGTCTTGCGGTGAACGGAGCTGACCTGATTGCAACGGGAAGGCGTCCGGGCGTGGAACTGGGAGAGATTCTGAATCAATTGTTAGAACTGGTGCTGGAAAAGCCGGAGTTAAACAGGAAAGAATTGTTATTAGAAATAGCCGGAAAGATTAATCCGCAGCAGGCGGAATAAATCCGTACAATCCCTCATATCTATAATCATATGGCGATATACGGCATATGAAGCGAAGTGTGCAATGGGGGATGGAATCGTGGATGACAGACGCATGGAAGTACTGATGCAGTATGATTTGACGATAAAAAGCTGCAGCAATTCACGCGGTGCGCTTATGTTGGAGACGGATAACGGCTTGAAGCTGCTGCGACCGTGTCAGTCGGGAGAACAGCGCCTTGAATTTGAAGATTTGTTAAAACAATATATACGGAACAAGGGTGGTCTTTGTGTGGATACGGTCTGCAGAACCAGAGAGGGCAAGTTGTTTGCGGAGAATTCTTATGGTGACAGATTCTGTATCAGGGATTGGTATTATGGGGAGGAATGCAGCCTGAAGGAGGAGGGACATTGTCTGATGGCGGTGGACACCCTGAACTGTTTTCAGGAGTTGGTCAGAGACTTTCCGATCAGCGAAGAGCTGCAGATGTATGAACGTTTGCCGCTGGCAGAGCAGTTCGCAAAGCGGACACGTGAACTGAAAAAAGTCAGAAGTTATATCCGTGAGAAGAAACAGAAAAATGAGTTTGAGGTATATTATCTGAGACTTTGTCACGGGTATTATGAACAGGCTTTGGCAGCAGAAGAGTTCATAAAGAGTCAGTGTGGTACTGTAAAAGAAAAATTGCCGGTTCACGGAAATTTCAGCTATCACAGTTTGTTGGCGGAAGTGTATCGGGAGTCGGAATTGTTTGTTTTGACTGCGTTTGATAAGGCGGGATTCGGGCAGCAGATCAGTGACTTTTATTATCTGTTGCGAAAAACGATGGAAAAGAACGAATGGGACAAAGCGCTGGGTGAGCGTATGATACTGCGCTATCTGGATGCAAAAGCGAATCCGGAAGAGGAATGCCGGCTTTTGAAGGCTCAACTTATGTTTCCGGAAAAGTTCTGGAAGATTGCCAATTATTATTTTAACAACAGAAAGTCATGGATTCCACAGAAAAACATTAAGAAGATGTTTTCAAATCATGACAGAGAACCACGGAAGGCAGAGTTTATCAGAGCCGTTTTTTAGGGGTAAACTTTGCAGTTGCCGGGAAGGCATGGTGACTTAAATGAAAAATTCTCTGAAAAGTACAAAAACAACTATCATATGTTGGGTGATAATCGGGTTATTGCTGATCGGTCTGTCGGTATATATGGTATTTGACCCGGACGGACGCCGACAGCCTTCACCAAACGGCGCGGGAGAGGGAACGAAAATGCCTACACCAACCGAGGTGTTGCTGCCGACGCAGGGTGATACGACGGCGGAAGTGCTGGTGACGTTGGTGGAACCGGAGCTTCAGCAAATACAGGCATATGAGCCCGCGACAGACCGCAGTATTACATTCTCTTATACCGGAGTGACGGATATCAGAAGTCGTTTTGATGAGGTTGTGGCGGCGGCTCAGATTGAAGCCGGAGAGATAGCAAGCGTGTCCTATGATTCTGAGAATAACAGACTGTATGCGTTGAAGCTGGTAGATGCAGACTGGTATTATCAGGAGCAGAGTCGTGTGGATATCCGGATAGACAAACAGATGCTGACGGTTGCAGGGAATAATTATCGAATTGGAAACAATGTAGTTGTGGTTGAGGACGGAGAGCAGATTTCGCTTGAAACACTTGCTTCGGTAGATGTGTTAACGGTAAAGGGTATGGGAGACCGGGTGTTCCTGATTGAACGCGTGAAGGGACACGGAACGTTGCAGCTTAAGGCTGCAGAGGCATTTGTCGGAGGAATCTTCTATATTGATGGAAAAGCTGCGGAAGAGGTTATCTCTGAGATGCAGATGACGATGCGGGAAGGTGAGTACCGACTGGCGTTGGAAAACGGAAATCTGTATGCAGAGAGTACGGTGCTTATAGAGCAGGATAAAACATACGAATGGGATGTACAGGAATTTTTGCCGCCGGAGCCGATGTTCGGCAAGGTGGAATTCCTGATTGAGCCGCAGGGTGCGCAGCTCTATATTGATGAAAAAGCATGTGAAAATACCGCATTCGCAAATCTGGAATACGGAGAGCATACAGTCAGGGTATACAAGGAAGGCTATACCGCCTGGAACGGGAAGATAAAGGTAAACTCAGAGGAGCTTTTGTTTACGGTATCACTTGTTCCGGAACCCACCATGGTTCCGCCGGAGACATTGGCTCCAACACCATCGCCGGAAGTCGAACCGACACCGGATTCGGAACGACCGGATGAGGGGAATGGAACTGTGGAAGGCGGCACTCAGGAAGAGAGTGCATCACAAGATGAGATTGAAGTACGGATTGTATGGCATCCGCAGTCCGTTGTTTCGGTGGATTCTGTTTATATCGGCACCACGGACGAAACAGGCGTTTTAACTACAAAGTTAAAATACGGAATTCATCGGTTTGAATTTACACAGATTCTGTTAGACGGAGCTACGCGTCCACAAGCCTTCACGGCGGAGGTAGACGCGCAGACGGTTGTCCTGAACTTTTCTATATCAGATTAAATATGTACACTACTGTGTTTGCGAAAAAACTTGCTGTCTTTGCGGTAAGTTTTTTTGTGCTTTTCGCGGCTTGCAGCAGACTGCAGAGTGCTGCTCTGCCGTTCCCGGATTAAACGGTCTATATTGCGAAAACGTGCTTCCTCACGTTCTTCTTTCAGACGCAGCAGCAAGTCGATCTCTCTTGTGACGGATGCTGTGAGGCATTGGTTCATCTCTTCAATCAGCTTGCAGTTGTTGCTTTCCATGGCAGCGGAAATGATATCGTTCATGATGCTGCGGAATTGTCCCATGCGGCTGAGTGGTGAGGGCTTCTCTTCCGGCAATGATTGTGTAATCTCAGAAACTGCCGCGTCGCGAAGGCAGAGAGCGGCTTCCTCTGCTGTGATGCCATAGAGATCAGAGGCCAGTTCTTCGTCGTTTTTTGCTTCCTCCAGACCGAGTGCAAGATTCATACGCTCTCTCAGGTCCGAGAGTCGCTCGGCGTCCAAGGTATTGACCCGGGCAAGGTCCGGCAAAAGCAGCTTGATTGCTTTGAGCTGGAAGCCTTTTTCTTTTAGGTCGCGGACCGAACGGAGCAGTAGAATGTCTTCTTTTCGATAATATCTGTGTCCCATCTCGTTGCGGGGAATTTCGATGCCGATTTCATCTTCCCAGTATCGAAGCACGTGAGGTTCGACATCAACCTTTCGTGCAGCATCGGATATCATATAACGCTTTTCGCCCATTGTTTCCTCCAGTTAATAAAGATTAGCCCTATTATATACACAGAAAATTCCAATTACAACCATTTATAGGAGAAAGACGGAAAAACCCATCGCCTCGTTCGGACAGAAAGTGACAGTACTGAGAAGAAATCTACAGAATTGGAAATAGTTCGGGCTTGACGCTTACAGAGAAAAGGGCTATACTTCAAATCGGTTTGAAAAATGTATCAATAGGAGGTAGAAAAATGCAGATTACAAAGCAAATGACGATCGGCGAGATTCTTCGCATTGATCAGGGAATCATTCCGATTTTGTTGGAATCGGGCATGCATTGCCTGGGATGCCCTTCCGCACAGATGGAGTCCATTGAGGATGCAGCTATGGTACACGGACTGGATGGAGATGCATTGGTAGGAAAGATAAACGAATATCTTGCAAATAAGTAAAAAACAACAGGTTCTGTTCAGAACCTGTTGTTTTTTTATTAGTGTATGTCGGATAAGTGTAAAATGGCATCTTTCGGAATCAGAAGCCGCATATGCTCTTCGAGATAGGCGGGAGTCGCATAGGTGGTACGCGCCGGTGTGCCGTATTCGGAAAGAATGTTGCAAATCTTATTGAACTGTTCCGGTGAGTGTGCGGACATCCGAACAACAAGATAATACTGTTTGGATGTCTCATCCAGATACAGGGTGTTTTCGCCGGAATAGATAGGATTTAGTAATGTTGCTAAAGTCTGCAGACGCTGGAATGAGCCAAACGAATAGATCTTAGTCATTGCGGTCTTTAGTTCTGGCGGCTGCTTTTTGGAATCGCTGATGGAGATACGCTTGGACTTTCCGGAGTGTGTTCCTTCCTCGGAGTGAAGCTTTCCGAGTAACTCTTCCAGATGTTCAAAGCAATTCAGAATCTCATCTGCATAAGCCTGCACTTCCGGCTCGCTGTCCTCCGATGCGGGTCTGGAAGACAAAGGAGTAAAGTTGGAAAAACGGGTATCCAGTTCTTCCGGGTCCTCCACCTTAGTTACAAGAAGAATCAGGCATTCGCCGGAAACCGGAATCGCTTCAATCATCAGAGGAAGATTCTCTGCTTCGAAGCCTAATTCGTAATGCGCCTGCTGCATCATATCCTGAAATAATTCCCGGGCTTTGTCTGAACCATATGCTAACTCACTGATGCGAAGATGGCGTGAAGCAAGGTCTTCACGGTTTAAGATGCACTTAATCTGATTTTCGCTTACTTTTTCGATTTTCATATGCCATCCTCCTTTCGAAGTGAAATATCCGTCCACAATTGTATAGCAAGTATACCGTGAAAGTGTATGGAAGTCAACTGATTATTCGTGCGTTTTGTATAGGGAAAGGACGGAAATAAAGGGCGAAACTCTCATTTTTTATCGCTAAGATGCACAAAATACTGACTTGTTTTTCTCTTTTTTGACGGAAGAAGAAAACTTGAAAAGAATGTCATATGCAGTTATAATTTGGAAGAAAGCAACGGTATCGCAGCAAGAAGACGGCAAAGGGAGGAGGCGACAGTGGTTGGTACCGGATGCGGCATGCGTAAGAGAAGCTGTTCCGCCTGTCCCGGCAGAGTTGCTGCCTATGGGATGGTCTGCTGTATGGAACAGGATTGCAACCTTCTGATTTGCATACATCAGATTTGCATACTACAAAAGATTCTTCTTATCCGAAAAGACTGCCGCATACGACCGAGACTGTCCCTAATAAAAATTAAGTCCTGCAGGTCCTGCGGCAGTAATTTTTGCTTTACAGGAAAGACTTTGTTGCGTTGAATCCGTCAGCGGACTTTTTGTTCGAAAAGAAAGTAATGACGGAATGAACAGACTGTGCTATAATATGCAGCAGCAAAGGATTTGTTCGGATTTGAGGAGTTATATCGATGAACAGAAGGATAAAAGCGATTGCTATATGGATGATAGTTATTGTAATCTTAGCCGTTGCAGGGCTGGTTACATGGAAAATGATACAGATGCTGGCACCGAGTAAGGAAACCGCTTCTCTTGAAGAGTATTATCGGGTAGCACAGGGAGAGATTCTGACGATACAGGATGATACCCTTGCAGAGAAGAATGTTCGCAAGAAGAACGGACATATCTATCTTCCGTTGTCTTTTGTACAAGAGTTAAACAAGCGTTTCTACTGGGATGAGAGCGTACAGAAGCTGATTTTTACGACCGGGACGGAAAAGTACGTTGCGTCTTTGCAGAGTGCAGACTATCTGGTGAATGATAAAACATACAAGGCAGATGCAGAGGTCCTGATTCAGGAGAACGGAGAGCTGCACGTTCTCCTGCAATATGTGGAAGCGCATCTGGATTTGAAATATCAGATGTTTTATGAGCCGGAGAGAATCCTGTTACAGTATCATTGGCGCGAGTATCTTTGGGCAGATGTTGTGAAGGATACCCAGATGCGTGTCGGACCGGACAAGCGAGATGCGGTTCTGATGGAGCTGCCGGCTGGGACCAATCTGCAGTTTTTCAATTCCGGTGGAATCCAGCAAAACGGTTATGTTATGGTGATGACAAAGTATGGGCTTTATGGTTATGTCCGTGCGCGTGACCTTGGGGAAACCTACTACAAGGCCATCGAGAGTGAATATACTGCACCGGTGTATTCAACGGAGAACAGACCGAACAGCATCAACCTGACCTGGCATATGACTGTCACGGAGCAGGCAAACGACCAGCTGGATTCTCTGTATGCAGGTACGGAAGGACTCAATGTGATATCACCGACCTGGTTCAATGTACGCAACGAGGAAGGTTTTTTGGACAGTCGTGCCAGCCTGACCTATGTGGAACGGGCACATGAGCTGGGCTTGGAAGTGTGGGGATTGTATGCAAATTCCCATCCCAACGCGACCGAAGCAGTAGAGATTGATGAGGTGGCATTGTTGAAGGATTATAACAACAGAACTAACCTCATCCGTCAGATTATTCTGCATGCGAAGGAGTACAAGCTGGACGGAGTAAATATAGACTTTGAGTCTTTGGCAGTAGAAACAGGGCCGTATTATATACAGTTTTTGCGTGAGCTTGCCGTGGAGTGCAGGAACTGTGGGCTGATTCTCTCGGTCGATAACTATGTGCCGGCAGAGTATAACGCGTTTTATGATCTGGAAGAACAGGGTAAGATTGTTGATTACGTAATTATCATGGGTTACGATGAACATTACGTCGGCTCGGATGCCGGCTCGGTAGCTTCGCTTGGCTTTGTATCCGATGCGGCAAAAAATACACTGGCAAAGGTTCCGGCAGAGCGTGTCATCATGGCGGTACCGTTCTATACCCGCCTCTGGAAGGAAACAAAGCAGACGGACGGAACGATTGCGTTGACGTCAGAAACAATTGGGATTGCGGCAGCAGATACTCTACTGCGGGAAAACAAGGTTTCGACTACCTGGCAGGCAGATGTAGGTCAGTTTTACGGCGAATACGAGCAGGGCGGAACCCGGTTCCGTATCTGGCTGGAGGACGAGCTCTCCATTGAGGAGAAGATGAAGGTGATACAGTCTTCCGGATTCGCCGGAGTAGCATCTTGGCGATTGGGTCTGGAACGCCGTTCCATCTGGGAAGTGATGTTAAAATATCTACATTAAATCTTCAAACGCTTCATACACTTTAGAGTAGGAAGCAGAGCGCAGGAAGTGAAGCGGAATGAAGAAACGTGTAAAGATAACAGGCTGCATTGTACTGGCAGGAGTTTTTCTGGGTGCAATGCAGTTTTTTTGTTTTGGAAGCGGGAAGGGCATCTTGCAAGGGATAAAAGAGCAAGGGATAGTGCAGGCGGTAAATTCGTTTGCACGCGAAAGGAAGGAACGCATCGAGGCAGACGGAAACAGGTATGTCGTTGTAATCGATGCCGGTCATGGCGGGGTGGACCCGGGAAAGGTCGGGGTGAACGGGACCTTAGAAAAAGAGATTAATCTGGCGGTCGCCAAAGAACTGAAAGAACTGTTAGAGCAGAATGATATCACGGTGGTAATGACCAGAACGGACGAGGGAGGACTGTATCAGGAGAGTGATGCCAACAAAAAGCGTGCAGATATGCAGGCAAGGGTACAAATCTTACAGGAGGCGGCGCCGGTATTGGCGGTAAGCATTCATCAGAACAGTTTTACGGATAGCAGCAGCCACGGTGCACAGGTGTTTTATTATAAAGGGTCTGAGCAGGGAAAGCAGGCAGCGGATATAATTCAGGAGGCGATGCGGCGTGCAATTGCGGATGGGAATCACCGTATGGCAAAAGCAAATGCAGACTATTACATGCTGAAAAAGTCTCCGTGTCCGTTGGTAATTGTCGAATGCGGGTTCCTGAGTAATCCGGAGGAAGAGGCATTGCTTCAGACGGAGGACTATCAACGCAAGCTGGCATGGGCAATCCATCTTGGGATAATGGAGTGGATAGGCTTGCATGGTGAGTGATTTCCTGCTAAAATATATAAATACGGCGCAGATAAAGGGATATTTGAGTTTGCTGGTGCCGGAAGGGCATGGTGATGGATATGAGGAAGAATGTAATCGGGTATATCGGACTGGTTGTGATGTTGACGGTTTTGTTTGGTGTGTTTGGGAAGGCGGACACGGCACAGGCAGCATCTGCATGGTCTTTTGAGGCAGGTTCCGGCAAAAAGATTACCGTGAACAGAACGGTGAGCTTTAAGAAGAATGAATATCAGAATATTAACTTATATAAAAACGGAAAAGAAATTAAAGAAAACGATGCGACCTACAAGGTAGTCTGGTCTTCTTCCGATCCGGACGTAGTCTGGGTAGATCAAAAGACGGGACAGATGCGTGCCGATAAGTTCAAGAAGATGACTGCGGATAGCGCAAAGGCAAAGATAACGGCAACGATTACGAATAAAAAGACCAAGGCGGTTGCAAAGCGAAGCTTTACGATTCAGGTGGTAAGTAAAACACAGCAGAATCTTGCGACAACGCCGACACCGTCTGCGACTTATCCGGATATGTCGGTATTTCCTGCATGGTTTGAACTTCCGGATGCAACCGTGAAGAACCGTGCGACGCCGACTCCGGTGCCGACGGCTACCAAGGGAAGCACGCCGAAGTTTTATGCAAGTAAAACCTTGTATGTCGGTGATGAGTTAGGAAGATTTTATGCAGTCGATGAAAATACGGGGATACAGCTTCAGGGAGAATATGTAGTAAAAGATTCTTCGGTTGTATCAGTTTCCGCAGATGGAAAGATAACGCCCTTAAAACCCGGGACGACACAGGTGATACTTACCGTTGGAGAGTACAAGAGCTTAGCTGATATTACGGTAAAAGCATCGGCTTACAGTGCTGTAAAAGGTGAAACTCAGGGTGTCAGCGAGGAGGAGAAGGCAGCTGCCAAAGTAGTGCTGGACTTTGTTGAAAAGAATGTCACAGCCGGTATGAGTACGTATGAAAAGGTGCGTCTGGTACATGACTACATCATCAGCAACACGGAATATAAAAATCGTGATGACGAAAGGGATCATAATGTGCTGGGTCCGCTTTTGGACGGCTATGCCGTTTGTGAAGGCTATGCCAAGGCGTTTGACCTGTTTATGTATGCGATGGATATCGATTGTATACTTGTCACGGGTGAGGCAAGAGAGCCGCACGCGTGGAACATTGTCTGGATTGATGGGATTCCGTATCATGTGGATCTGACATGGGACGATCCGGTACGAACTCCGGGTGCAGATACCGAATGGATTAACTATGAGTATTTTCTGCTTCCGGAAGCGTATATTACTAAAACACACAGCTTTGAAGTGACGGATTATCCGTATTGTAAGGATAATTACTATACCTACTATATGTATCGCAACAACCTTATTTCGACTATTTATGATTATGCGGATAAGTTCAAAGAACTGTATAAGCAGAATCCTTCCGAAGTTGTAATCCTGTATCCGGAATATGCGAAGCCGGACAAAGACAGTATCTGGAGTTTGAACGGAAATCGCGGATATAGCTACACGACGAATGAGAATGGTGGTCTGCCGACAATCGGAGAATATACTTTATTTCGAGTAATGACAAAATAGTATTAAGTTTTTTTACTAATGGCCGATATAATATTTGCAGAAGCAGGGGAGTCTGACCTACGGATGCCCCTGCTTTTTTATTCTAAAAACCGGAGCATGGATGCTCCGCGATTCAAATTTCATTATTTGTTTTTTTGACAAAAAGGTGCGTTAAAAAGAGAACCTTAGAGATGCAGTCGAAAAAACATGAAGCACAAGAAAGGATGTGAGTGTAATGAAAATCAATGCCAGTACTGTATCTATGGCTTCCGCGCGCTCTTATCAAAAGACGGAAGCAGTCAGTATTCTCTCGGCAAACACCAAGGTGAAGGCAGGCAGCAATACACAGAGCGCACAGGCAGGTTCGGGCGCATGGCTCAATCTGTCCGAGAGTGGTCTCGGTAAAATGCAAAGCCTGCGGGAAAAACTGAAGATGCTGGACCGTGACGCGTCGGCAGAACGTGCACAGAAGGGCAATGAGTATGCACCGGGGCGTGCATCCGACGGGGAGCTCGAGATTATGAAGCGGATGCTTGAAATCCTGCGTAAGACCCTGAAGCAGCAAAAAGGCGAGGCATGCACGGAAGAAACTCCGGAAACAAACTTGTTGCTTCCGAGCGACTTGCTCAGTAGTGGTAGGGCGATTAACGTAGGCTCCGCTGCACCGGGGACGGGAACTGTGTTTGAACGGACCGTGGTGACGTCGTCCTT
>JAZSIB010000035.1:0-3209 GCA_045533585.1 Lachnospiraceae bacterium
AAGCTTTGCGTCCAAAGTAGAGCCTGCGAGTACGATTAATACGAAGATAACCTTGTATACCATGATGGACTTAGTGCCGAACAGATACTCCCATGCCTTGCTGCCGTAGAAGCTCCAGCCAAGTACGGTGGAGTAAGCGAAGAGGGTAACGGCAACTGCGATAAAGATACCACCGAAGATGCCAAAACTCTGGGTGAAAGCTTCGGTAGCAAGACCGAGTTTCGTTGCCCCGCTGATGGATGCACCGGTCTCAAGATCAACAATACCGGTCGTCAATACAACCAAAGCGGTCAGGGTGCATACAATGATGGTATCAAAGAATACTTCGAAGATACCCCAAAGACCCTGTACAACCGGTTCCTTAACGTTAGATGCGGAGTGCACCATAACGGAAGAACCAAGACCTGCTTCGTTGGAGAATACACCGCGCTTGAAGCCCCAGGTGATTGCCTGCATGATAACATAACCGCCAACACCGCCGCCTGCAGCTTTTAATGTAAATGCACTCTTAAAAATTGCTGCAAATGCCGGTCCGATCATGTCGGCATGCATAATTACAATTACGATGGCACCGAGGATATAGAAAGCGGCCATAAAAGGAACAATCTTTTCATTTGCTTTTGCAATACGTTTGATGCCACCGATGGTTACGAGGAATACAGCAACCATGATAATAAGACCCATCAGGAGGGTGCTCGGAGCTTTTGCACCAAGACCGGTGAATGCAGTGCTGACACTCTCGGTGATGGAAACTACCTGACCCATGTTACCGATACCGAAGGATGCAAGGATAGCGAAGATGGAGAAGAGAACAGCAAGAACCTTACCAATCTGCTTGCCGTACTTCATCTTGCCGACACCGTCTTTTAAGTAGTACATGGCACCGCCGCACCATTCTCCGTCTTTGTTGCGGCGACGGAAGAAGATACCGAGGACATTCTCGGAGTAGTTGGTCATCATACCGAAGATGGCAGCGATCCACATCCAGAATACAGCACCCGGACCACCCATGGTGATTGCATAAGCAATACCTGCGATATTACCGGTACCGATGGTAGCGGAAAGGGCGGTACAGAGCGCCTGGAACTGGGAGATGGAGTTTACGTCCTTACTCTTCAGGATGTCTTTTTTGCGGAAGAGTGCACCAATAGTTTCTTTCCACATGTGACCGAAGCGGGTAAACTGAAAACCTTTGGTCAATACGGTCATAAGAACACCGGTACCAACTAAGAGGATAAGTGCGGGAACGCCCCATACGACGTTATTAATCGCACTGTTAATGTTGCTGATTGTCTCAATCATAACTGAGTCCTTTCTATAAAATATAGTATATTTCCTGTCACTCTCTTACCGGCGGATTGTAACGAAAACGATGTTTCACGGATTGAGATGCAATCGCGGAAACAGCTCTGCGTCCGGAACGAACTCAAAAAAATAAGAATCCGCGCCGTGGCGAATCCTCAATAAAAGAATGATATGATGAATCCAAAGATTCTTATCATACTCCGTCCTTTTGCCTGAGAGATTAGCTGCAAACGATTTTGCAGCTTTGCACCTTCGGCCCCCGATCTAACGGGTGTCTTCAGAGTGTTGTCCGCTATCAGTCCCACTGCATGGCAGTACCTGAGAGAGTTGCTCCTTCGGTTGATTCGTTACGAATCATCTCCTGACAGCTTCATCCAACCATTATGATATTACGGTAAATCATGTAACAAGATGGTGTAAGAATACTGCAATATAAAGATTTTGTCAAGAAAAACAGTAATTGTGGGAAAAAGCATGAAAGGAGCCGGAAAAAAATAAAAAAGGTGTTGACATAGTTGGAAACAGATGGTATAGTAGGTCGCGGTTAGAGAAGTCTAACTTTTGATTTTGAGAAGCGGTTAGATGCCTCTAACTAGAACGGAGGGAGTAATGAAAACGTTAAGTCAGTTAAAAGTAGGAGAGACGGCACGTGTGGTAAAGCTACATGGGGAAGGTGCATTGAAGCGCCGTATTATGGATATGGGTATTACCAAGGGTGTTGAATTATATATAAGAAAAGTCGCACCGCTTGGTGATCCGATGGAGATTGCGGTACGTGGATATGAGTTGTCCCTGCGTCGTGCAGATGCTGAGATGGTGGAGGTTGAGTGATGAGTCAGGAAATCAGAATTGCCCTTGCAGGTAATCCGAACTGTGGAAAGACCACATTATTCAATGCTTTGACCGGTTCCAATCAGTATGTCGGGAACTGGCCGGGCGTTACGGTAGAAAAGAAGGAAGGACGCCTGAAGGGGCGTGAGGATGTAATTATCGTAGACCTTCCGGGCATTTATTCTTTATCGCCGTATACCTTAGAGGAAGTGGTAGCGCGTAAGTTCTTGGTGACGGAGCGTCCGGATGCCATCCTGAATATCGTGGACGGCACAAACTTAGAGCGCAACCTGTACCTGACAACACAGTTGAAGGAAATCGGTATTCCGGTTGTAGTAGCCATCAACATGATGGATGTGGTACGGAAAAACGGAGACGATATTAACATTGCAGGTTTATCCAAAGCAATCGGCTGCAAGGTGATTGAAATCTCTGCATTGAAGAATGACGGACTTTTCCAGGCAGCAGAGCTTGCCATCCGTGCGGCTGAGCGTGGAAGACAGGTGCTGGCATACCGTCACAATGAGGAAGGAAAAGTCCGTGCAACCGGGTATGAGCCTGTAGAAGGTGAGAAGCCGACGCTTACAGAAGAGGAACTGGAGCTTCTGGAAGCAAAAGCGGGCATGGTGCCGAAACACATCTTCTCCGGTCCGGTAGAGCATGCACTTGCACATATCGAAGAGGCGGTAATCCATGAGTTTCCGGCGGAACAGCAGCGTTGGTATGCGATTAAGATATTTGAGCGCGACGAGCGCGTTTGCGAGAAGCTGAATATCAGCAAGGAAGTGCTGAATCATATTGAGACTGATATCCGCGAGGCAGAAGAAGAACTGGATGATGATGCAGAGAGTATCATTACGAATGACAGATACAATTACATAACTTCGTCGTTGAAGGGCTGCTATAAGAAGAAAAATGCAAGCCGTCTCTCGACCTCTGACCGGATTGATAAGGTAGTGACCAACCGAATCTTAGCGCTTCCGATCTTTGCATTGGTGATGCTGGCAGTATATACAATCTCCATCGGTACGATTGGTGACTGGACGGTTGGATTTATGAATGACACGCTGTTT
>JAZSIB010000101.1:0-6513 GCA_045533585.1 Lachnospiraceae bacterium
TGGTCGTACAGGGGGCGGCAGGCTCAGGAAAGACATCTGTTGCACTGCACAGAATCGCGTACCTTCTGTATCACAAACGTCAGGAGCTGAGCTCGGATAACGTGATGATTCTGACGCCGAATCCTATCTTCTCGGATTATATCTCGCAGATTCTGCCGGAGCTTGGCGAAGACCAGATTGTCGAGATGAGCTTTGATGAATATGCGAAGAAGGAATTGGAAGGAATCGCACAGATTGAGACGGCGATGCAGCAGAAGGAATATCTGTTGTCTGCGGATGCTGATTCAGATGCATATAAGAAAAAACAACACCTGATTGCCTACAAGCAGAGTAAGGAATTCATGGAAGAGATGTTCGGCTTTGTACTTGGTCTGGAAGAGGAACTGGTGGATTGGCGCAGTCTTGACTTCCGCGGTGTAAAGCGAAGTGAAGAAGAGTTGCAGCAGCTGTTCTATGAAAAATTTCCGGAGACACCGGTGTTAAATCGCCTTGGCGAGATAGCGGAGTATATTATCGCGGAGACAGAGACACTGGAAGGCAAGGATATGGACCCGATTCGTGGCGATTTGCTGCGTGATAAGATCAATGCGATGTACCGGACCCGGAATGTACGAAAGCTTTATTATGAATTTCTGCAGACGGTAAGTGATGCAACCGGGGAAGCGGTGAATGAAACGGAGTTTGAGTCTTCCGAGACCATGATTCCGTATGAAGATGTATTTCCGTTGTTATACTTCAGAGTGCTTCTTTGCGGTGTAAAACAGCACCGTAAAATCAAGCATCTGGTCATCGATGAGATGCAGGATTATACCCGCGTGCAGTATGCATTACTCGATAAGTTGTTTGACTGTCCGATGACTATCCTGGGTGACAGAGAGCAGGTGTCGGATGGCAATGTTTCGCAGGTGCTGAAGATTCTTCCGAGCATCTTCGGACGTCACATCAAGATGCTGGAGATGAAGAAGAGTTACCGTTCTACCTATGAGATCGGAACCTATGCGGAACAGTTCATTGATGAACATAATACCGAGTTTTTTGACCGCCACGGACGTGCGCCTGAGTTACATGAGGCAACGAGCTTGGAAGACATGGCAAAGCAGATTGCAGAACGGGTTCAAAAGCAACAGGAAAAATACGATACGATTGCGGTGGTATGCCGTACGCAGAGGGAAGCAGTCAGATTCCACTATGAACTGGAAAAGCTGATATCTGCGCGGTTGTTTGACGAAGAGAGCGACCTGTTCCATTCGGGTGTTGTGGTAACGCCATATTATCTGGCAAAAGGTTTGGAGTTTGATGCGGTACATGTCGTGGATGTATCGAAGCAGAAGTTCCATAACCGGATGCATCGACAGGTACTGTATATCGCCTGCACCAGAGCTCTGCACGAGCTGGATTTGTATTACACCGGTGAGAAAAGTGAATTGATTCTGCAGTAACCGTAAGAGCAAAAAAGCATATCCTAGATGTAAAACGGATTCCTGCAATCCGAAGTGTTTTTGTGGTTGAGGAAACAAGGTGGTTGTTATGAACCGGGTACGCTTGCAACTGGGAGCTGATGTTGCTCATGCGAAAGGTCTTTACGGAAACGGTATCGGAGTTGCAGTGCTTGACAGTGGGATTCTGCCGCATCCGGATTTTGTGGAGAAGAAGAACCGGATAGCTGCGTTTGTGGATTTTACGGAAGACACAGATTGTCCCGCCTGTGCACAAGAGCATTATAGGGGAGTTACGTTTCGAGACCCGGCGGGGCACGGAACGCATGTCGCGGGAATTCTCGGAGGCGATGGTCGCCGCTCATATGGGAAATACTGCGGACTTGCACCGGAATGTCATATGGTCTGCTGCAGGGTCTTGGATGAAAACGGAGAAGGTTCTGCAAGCTGTGTCCGGAATGCGATTCATTGGGTGATTTCGCATAAAGACGAGTACGGAATCCGGATACTGAATATTTCTTTTGGGAGTACCGAAAACGGAAATAAGGTGGCAGAGGAGTTGAATGCGCTTGCAGAAAGTGCATGGGATGCAGGACTGGTGGTTGTGGCTTCTGCCGGTAACAGTGGTCCGATGCCCGGAAGCGTGACTGCACCCGGAAGTGCGAAAAAAATTATCACAGTCGGCGGAGAGGCAGTTGAACTAAGGCCGGGCAGAGGTCCTACGGATGAGTGTATCATGAAGCCGGAGTTGGTGGCACCCTCTGCCGGAATTATGAGCACGGCGGTGTATGGCAGGGAGAACCTGAACCGGAGCAAGCGGTATTCTTATATAAAAAGAAGCGGTACCTCCATGGCAACACCGATGGTGTCCGGAGCGATTGCTGTTTTGCTGGGATGTGAACCGACACTTAGTAATAAGGATGTAAAGACGATATTGAAACGTTCTGCAGTTCCACTGGGACTTGCCCGTGAGATACAGGGTTGGGGCAGAGTGAATCTGAAAAATATGCTGGAAGAATTATAGATTATTTGAATTTTGTACTTTCATTATGAAATAGAGTATGCTAGACTATTGATATTGAGGGTGTACTTTGTAAAATACGGGAGGTTATCATGGCAGGTATTTTGTCAGGACTTGAAGCATTTGGATTGGGTAAGTTAAGTGACATGGAAGTTTATGAAAAGGCTGAGAGCCAAGCCAGGAAGGAAGAGGGCAAGGAAGCCGTTGTTCATAAGATATCGGAAGAGGATTTGATTTTTGATAAAACATATACCTGTCCGGTTTGCGATAAGATGTTTAAGGCGAAAAACGTGAAAGCAGGCAAAGTAAAGTTGATTTCCATGGATAGCGACCTGCGCCCGCGCTATCAGGTTATGGATTCGTTAAAGTATGACGCAGTCGTATGTCCGAACTGTGGCTATGCAGCCTTGAACCGTTTCTTTAATTATATGACCTCTGTACAGGCAAAGTTGATTACGACAAATATTTCTGCTAACTTCCGAGGGTTGCCGGATGAAGGTAGCGTATATAGCTATGATGATGCGATTGCACGTCATAAGTTGGCACTGGTGAATACGATTGTGAAACGTTCCAAGCTGAGTGAGAAAGCATATACCTGTCTGAAGACGGCTTGGCTGATTCGTGGAAAGTATGAGACGTTACCTGCGGAGACAGCGGATTTTGTTAATGTAAAAAAGGGACTTCAGGAAGAAGAGATGGAGTTTCTGAAGAACGCATATGAGGGCTTCCAGGAAGCATTCTCCAAAGAGATGTTCCCTATGTGCGGCATGGATGAGAATACCTGTACCTATCTGGTAGGTGAGCTTGCAAGAAGACTCGGACATTATGAGGAAGCTTCCCGTTGGATATCAAAAGTGCTGACTGCAAGAGATGCGAACGAGCGTATTAAGGCAAAGGCACGGGAGGCAAAGGAACTGATCACCGCAGCTGTAAAAGGAAGTACTACCGGAAAGGCGTAATTCAGATGGCAGAAAAGTTATATACGATACCGGTCAATGAAGCATTTGAAGCAGATTCGGAATGTCCGGTATGTACGATGTACCGCTCATTGGAGCAGGATGCGATTGATTTTACCATGGGACCGAGTTATATGGAAGATGATGTCCGGATCGCGACAAATCAGCTCGGCTTTTGTGAGAGTCATGTAAAACAACTGTATAAAAAGCAGAACCGTCTGGGACTGGCGCTTATGATGCTTTCCCATATGGACCGCACAAAGGCGGAGATGGAAAAGATGAAGGATAAGCATGCTTCCGGTGGATTGTTCAAGAAGAATGACGGTTCACCGATGAAGGGCTTTTGTAAGAGACTGGAAGACTCCTGTTATGTGTGTGACCGTATCGACGGAACTTTTGAACGTTATATCGCAACCATCTTTCATCTGTACCGTCATGACCGTGAGTTTGAAGCAAAGCTTAAGAAGTCAAAGGGCTTTTGCATGAAGCATTATGCGTTGTTGTTTGAGACGGCAGCGGAGTACTTAAGTGGCAGAGAATTTGAATCCTTCTGCAATACCCTGAATACTGTGTATTATGAGAATATGCAGAGAGTACGGGATGACTTAAAGTGGTTTATTGATAAGTTCGATTATCGGTATGCGGATGAGCCGTGGAAGAATTCCAGAGATGCTCTGATTCGTACTGTATTAAAAATTAACTCGACAGACGTTGAGTAATGCAGCAGACTGTATAAGGGAGCACACTTGTGTGTAAGTGAATAACAAAATACGACATTGTTAGCACTCGGTAAATCCGAGTGCTAATTTTTCTTGACAAATGCATATATTGGTATTATATTAGTTGAGGAGATAAACGGAGTAGGCCTTTCCCAAGAGAAAGCAGGGAAAGACAAAAGGGAAAAAGCGTCCGTGAATCATAGAACAAGAATGGAGGATTTATCATGAAATTAAAACCGTTAGGTGACAAAGTCGTACTTCGTCAGATTTTAGCAGAAAAGACCACCAAGTCCGGCATTATTCTGCCCGGTCAGGCTAAGGAAAAGCCGCAGCAGGCAGAAGTAGTTGCAGTTGGTCCGGGTGGTGTAGTAGATGGCAAGGAAGTTGTTATGAACGTGAATGTAGGCGATAAGGTAATCTACACCAAGTATTCCGGAACGGAAGTTAAGCTTGACGAGGAGACCTTTATCATCGTAAAGCAGAGCGATATCATTGCTACGATCGAAGAGTAATCGGAAGAAACGTATAGAATGATTCTCTTTGAAGACAAGCAGCGGTCAAACGCTGTCAGAATGAAAAGATAATAAATGGAGGATAGAAACATGGCTAAGGATATTAAGTACGGTGCAGATGCGAGAACCGCATTGGAAGCCGGTGTAAATAAGCTTGCGAATACCGTTAAGGTTACGCTTGGACCGAAGGGACGTAACGTAGTTCTTGATAAGTCCTTTGGTGCTCCGCTCATCACCAACGATGGTGTTACCATCGCGAAGGAGATTGAGCTGGAAGATGCATTTGAGAACATGGGTGCACAGCTGGTTAAGGAAGTTGCTACTAAGACCAACGACGTAGCAGGTGACGGTACGACGACCGCTACGATTCTTGCACAGGCTATGAGTAACGAAGGTATGAAGAACCTTGCAGCTGGTGCAAACCCGATTATTTTAAGAAAAGGTATGAAGAAGGCAACGGATGTTGCAGTAGATGCAATTAAGGCGATGAGTTCTGTTGTTACCGGTAAGGAGCAGATTGCTAAGGTTGCAGCAATTTCTTCCGGCGATGAAGCTGTAGGTCAGATGGTTGCCGACGCGATGGAGAAAGTAAGCAAGGACGGTGTTATCACCATCGAAGAGTCCAAGACCATGAAGACCGAGCTTGACCTCGTAGAAGGTATGCAGTTCGACCGTGGTTATGTATCCGCATACATGGCTACCGATATGGATAAGATGGAAGCAGTTCTTGACAATCCGTATATTCTCATTACCGATAAGAAGATTTCCAACATTCAGGAGATCCTTCCGATTCTTGAGCAGATTATCCAGAGTGGTGCAAGACTTCTCATCATCGCAGAGGATGTAGAAGGCGAAGCACTTACCACCCTTGTTATCAATAAGCTTCGTGGTACCTTCAATGTAGTTGCAGTGAAGGCTCCGGGCTATGGCGACAGAAGAAAAGCAATGCTGCAGGATATTGCTATCCTGACCGGCGGTACCGTAATCTCCGATGAACTCGGACTTGACCTGAAGGAAGCTACCATGGCTCAGCTCGGTCGTGCGAAGTCTGTTAAGGTTCAGAAGGAGAACACCATCATCGTTGACGGTGAAGGTGATAAGGATGCTATCGCAGGCCGCGTAGCACAGATTCGTATGCAGATTGAAGAGACTACCTCTGACTTTGACCGTGAAAAGCTTCAGGAAAGACTTGCTAAGCTTGCAGGCGGTGTAGCTGTTATCCGTGTAGGTGCTGCTACCGAGACTGAGATGAAGGAAAGCAAGCTTCGTATGGAAGATGCTCTTGCAGCTACTAAGGCAGCAGTAGAAGAGGGTATCGTATCCGGTGGTGGTTCTTCCTTTATCCACGCATCCAAGGAAGTTGCAAAGCTTGCAGCAGGTCTGGAAGGCGATGAGAAGACCGGTGCGAATATCGTTCTTAAGGCCCTTGAGGCTCCGCTGTTCTGTATCGCACAGAATGCAGGTCTTGAAGGTGCAGTTATCGTAAACAAGGTAAAAGAACTGGAAGTTGGTTATGGCTTCAACGCACTCAGCGAAGAGTACGTTAACATGACTGAAAGCGGTATCCTTGATCCGGCTAAGGTATCCAGAACCGCACTTCAGAATGCTACTTCCGTAGCTTCTACCTTCCTTACCACCGAGTCTGCAGTGGCTAACATTAAGGAGGAGACTCCGGCAATGCCTGCAGGTGGCGGTATGGGTATGATGTAAAAAGCACATCAGATGTAGAAATCACATCAGATGTAAAAATCACATCAGATGTAAAAATCACATCAGATGTAGAAAACACATCATGATGTAGAAAAACTAAAAAAGAGCCGTCAGCGACGGCTCTTTTTATGTGCTTTTATTTCTGGATTGTTACGTTGT
>JAZSIB010000052.1:0-2464 GCA_045533585.1 Lachnospiraceae bacterium
AGGTGCAGCTTCTTATGAAGGCTATCAGACAGAAGAAGGTAAGCGGGTAACGGTAACGACCAATCAGTCCTTTACCCACCTTGGACTTGATTCCATGGGCGGATGGGTCATTGATAATTACAGAACATTTAACGATGTGACAGATTTTCCGCTTGACCAGCATCTGTTAGCAGCGTTGTCCTCCGGAGAGGAGCGCTATCTGTACATCACCACGGAAGTGGTTGGCGGAGACTGGGTGAATGCCGCAGGTACCTATGCTTGTTATCTTGAAACAAAGAAGATATTCGAGCGCCTTGGTCTTGGTGACCATCTGACAACACATATCCATGCGGTGGGACATGCATTTACCCGATTGGACGCAGAGTATCTGGTTGCATTTTGTGAGCAGAAGGTATATAAAAAAGAGGATGCCGTTTATGCAGAACGTTTGCAGGAGCTTGCAGTGAATGTTTATGAGCAGGCAGGCAATCGGAAAGTGTTTGACCGTGTGTACAACAAGATTTGCTCTGAGTAGAAAGAGCGAATATATTTGTTGCATGCATATGACGTTAAGATTGCAGCTTAAGAAAAACGAAATGGAAACGAAGAGGAAATGTATGAAAAAAGCAGCGCCGTATTTTATTCTGGCGTCGGGAGTCCTGTGGGGAACCATGGGACTCTTTGTGCGACAGTACAACAATAAAGGAATGGACTCATTGGAAATCGTCGCAATCCGTGCGATGGTTACCGTGTTGTGTATGTTTGTGTTTCTACTGTGCGGACACAGGGAATTGTTGAAGATTCGATTGAAGGATCTTTGGTGTTTTGTGGGGAATGGCTTGTTGAGCGTACTGTTCTTCAATCTTTGCTATTTTAAGGCGATGACGATGACCTCGCTGTCCGTGGCAGCGGTGCTTCTGTATACGGCACCGACCATTGTCATGCTGTTGTCACGGGTATTCTTCAAGGAGAAGTTAACGAAGGTAAAACTACTGTCTGTGGTATTCACCTTTGCCGGCTGTGTTCTGGTAACCGGTGTGATCGGAAGCGGGACGGTACTTAGTGGTGCTGGGATTTTGGTCGGATTGGGCGCAGGATTCGGATATGCACTGTATTCGATTTTCTGTCGGTTTGCATTGGAACGAGGATATCACAGCTTTACGATATCGTTCTATACCTTCGTTTTTACGATGCTTGGCTGTATACCGTTGGTGGACTTGTCCGGCATCGGCAGTGTAGTGTTCTCCTGTTGGCAGATGGTTGTGTTTACTCTGCTGTGCGGGTTGGTGACAACTGTGCTGCCGTACATATTATATAATTTTGGATTGCAATATGTGGAGAATGGAAAGGCAGCCGTCATTGCATCGGTGGAACCGGCTGTAGCGACCTTGCTGGGTGTATTGGTGTTTCGGGAGACATTGACCATAACGGGAGCAATCGGACTTTTGATGGTAATCGGTGCGGTTGTGGTGTGCCAAAGAAAAGGATGAATTTATAATTGATTTTGCAGTGAATAATATATAGTACAAAGTTTGCAGATGCTGGAAAGCTATAATGATTAAAGTGCAAACCAATTGATAAAAAGTGAAAATTTTGCACCTTGCTATTGACAAAGGTGCAAAATTTGCGCTATTATATATTTGGAGGTGCAAAAATGGGCGAACTGAAGGATTTACGAATCGATAAAAAGATGACACAGAAAGAAGCAGCGGATTATATCGGTGTCTCGCTACGTTCTTATAAGTCATACGAAAATGAAGCGGAAAAACAGGATACATTGAAATACAAATACATGATGGAACAATTAACAAGTTATAATTATATTGATGAGGAGCATGGGATATTAACGATTGAGGATATAAGAAGAAAATGTACAAAAGTTTTAGAACAATATAATGTAGAGTTCTGCTATCTGTTTGGTTCATATGCAAAAGGGAAAGAGACAGCGTCGAGTGATGTAGACCTTCTCGTTTCATCTGATGTCAAGGGATTAAAGTTTTACGGTTTGGTAGAAGAACTTAGAACGGTACTTCAAAAGAAAGTAGATGTATTGGATATGAACCAGTTAAAGGACAACTTTGAATTGACCGGGGAAATATTAAAGGACGGAATAAAGATTTATGGATAATGTGAAGAATGATGTTTATTTTGTTCAAAAGATAAGAAAGAATTTAGAATTTATAGCGGTACACATGAGAAATGTGGAAATAGAAGAGTTAAATGCGGATGAGGTTTTGTTGGATTCCATGATGTTTCGTATGATACAGATTTCTGAAAATGCGAAGAAGCTGACAGATGAATATAAGGCAATGCACCGTAGTATTCCGTGGAATGCATTGAGTGGCTTAAGGAATCGTATTGTACATGATTATGGTAATGTGGACTTAAATATTGTATATGAAACCTTAAAGCATGATATACCGGAGTTATTAGAATGGTTGGAGTAAAATGAATAACAACCGAAGTTGATTCAAATACTGAACTT
>JAZSIB010000090.1:0-2184 GCA_045533585.1 Lachnospiraceae bacterium
AGATGGATTGCAATTCGATTGGAAAATCATTTATGTTTATCTGTATCTTTGTTTTCTTCATCTTATCAATTCCTCTTCCATCTCTTCCAGAATGTGAATCAGATCCCGTATCGGTTTCCCTTGCTCAAGGTGCGACTGTAATTTTCGTTCAATCTGCAAGTAAGAAATCTTATCCGGTACAAGATTCTCCGTAATTCCCGGAAAAAGTTCATTTAAGTTATTCACCATTATTTTAACGATACTCTTGTTAATAATCGAGGCATAATTTTTCTCACAGCATTCGACCACAGTATAAATCATCTTGTAATAAGCTTCCATATCCGAGGTCTCTATCTCTGCTTCGTACAGCACCCGGTCGTAGGATAGAACTCTATAGGAATTAGCAGCCAGCAAGACGTTGTCCCGGAGTCTCAACATCGGCATAAGTATGCCGGTTCTCCAAATCAATTCCTTCCTCTTCTGGTTCACATAATCTGTCTTTAATCCTTCTGCGATACACGGAATCACATCCACGCCAAACTCCAACACCAACGGCTCTGCAAACATTGCGTTCTTAATGTCTGCCTCCGCCCTGATATTCCCGTTTTCGACAATCTTCTCGTCCAATCCCAACAGCGTATTGGCATTGATTTCAAGCACTCTGCAGATACCTTCCAGTAAGGATACATCCGGCAGACCGTTCCCGCGCTCCCATTTGCTTACTGCCTGTGACGTCACGCCCAAGCGGGATGCGAACTCCTCCTGTGTCATTTTTCTCATCTGCCTGTACTGACAAATCGTTTCTCCTACATTGTTTTTCATACTGTTCACCATGTCCTTTCAAGTTTTTACAACCTGATTGTAGCTTCCTTATCTTTCACAGTAAAACAACGTGTTGTTCAGTTGAACTCAACGGCTATATGTTGTATTGCATAAAATTCCCGTTTTTTCGAAAACCAAAGTCAGTATACAGCAGCACCCCCATATCAGACGCGGTAATCTGTACCGCTCCGCACCCGTAATCTTCCGCTTCCTTTACAACTCTTGTTAACAGCTCCTTTGCAATCCCCTGTCTTCGATACTCGTTCAAAGTGTACATACTTGAAAGCAAGCCAATCTTGCCATTCGGACAACCAAAGTATGGCGGTTTTTCAACAAAAGACATTCCACTCGTACCAATGATTTTATCTCCGTCAAGTGCAATCCAAGACACAAAGGTACCGTCTACCATATGCCTCTCATAGTAATCTCTTAACGCCGGTTTCAAATCAATATCTTCTGTAGCACCTTCTTCTCGTAACTGCTTTATGCGTATATCAATAAAGTTATCCAACTCTTTATTAGTCAACAGCTTATACCGGATGTCCATATATCCCCTCCTCTACCAACTTGAATTTTTATCGCGCAAAATCTAACCTTACAAACTTCTTTCCGTTAGGCAATAATTGTTCCGTAGATTTTATTAACCGATACTCAATCTCGCCCATACACTTCACCAGATTGCTTTCTTCCATTTGGTGATGCACTGCTTCCAGACAGTCAAATGCGTGTATATATGGTGAATCTGATACAAAAGAGTCCCCTGTATTTATTTGTATAACACAAGAAGCATATGACGGTTTTACCAGCCTGATAATCTTCTGAAAACACGCATAGCCAATGTACTCCACCAGCAGATTTGCTACAAGTAATTCTGCACATGGCAATTGCACATTTTCATCTAATAAATCGACACAAATCGTTTCGAATACATCTCCTAATTCATTGTGTCGTCTTTTGCATTCATCAAGAAAGTTTTGATTCACATCCACTCCAAATACTTTCTTAACGTACTCTTTGTTTATATACTCAAGTCCGTTTCCGCCTGCAATTCCAAGAATCATAATCGTATCAATGTCATACTCTGCGAACTGTTCCCGCATCATGTGATTCAAGACCTGAAGCTGATAAACGCTTTCTAAACTCATATGATTCTCATAATCACTTAAATCAATTTCTTCCCATGGATTACTCATTTGTCTCCATCCACCTACTTCCCAAGTTTCTCCAGCGCACAATGACCCGTTAACGCCTTTACGATTTTCCATCCCTCATAATTGTGTTCCAGGTTCGCCTTCAGTGGCAAAAATCCCAAATCCATATAAACCTTGCACGCCAGCCAGGTGTTGGTCTGTGTCGGGATTTTTGCCCGGACATGTCCCAACT
>JAZSIB010000178.1:0-10730 GCA_045533585.1 Lachnospiraceae bacterium
ATGGCAGGTTTATGTGAAGCGTTACGGGGAATTTCGTAAAAAAACATTGTTTTATGTGCTGATCGGAATTGTTGTCGTTGCAGCGGTGCTGGTCGGAAGATTGTTCTGGTTGATGGTAATACATAAGGATGAATATGAGTATCGTGCCCGGGCTCTCCATGAGAGGGAGCGCAGTATTAAGGCAGCAAGAGGTATCATCTATGACAGGAACGGAGTGGTAATTGCCGATAACAAACCGGTCTGTACCATCTCGGTAATCCATAATCAGATCAGAGAACCTGAACGTGTGATAGCAGAGTTGTCCAAGCGTCTGGAGCTGGACGAGGCAACGGTCAGAAAGCGTGTGGAAAAGTACAGTTCCATGGAACGGATTAAGTCAAACGTAGACAAGGAGACGGCGGACGGAATTCGTAATCTTGGCCTGGACGGTGTTATGGTTGATGAGGACTATAAGCGCTATTATCCCTATGGAGAGCTGGCATCGAAGGTGCTCGGCTTTACCGGTGGCGATAATCAGGGAATCATCGGACTGGAAGTAAGGTACGATACCCATCTGCAGGGGACGAACGGTACGATATTGACGCTTACCACAGCACACGGGATTGAGATTGATAAAGCAGCAGAGAACAGGATAGAACCCATACAAGGGAATAGCCTGTATACCTCTCTGGATGTGAATATACAGATGTATGCCCAACAGCTGGCAGAGAAAACGATGGTTGCAAAGGCTGCAAAGAGCGTCAGTATCATTGTGATGAATCCACAAAACGGCGAGCTCTATGCGATGGCAAATGTTCCGGAATTTGATCTGAACCAGCCGTATGTTTTTACAGAGGAGTTTTTGTCCCTGTATCAGACGGAACACCTCAGCAACGAGGAAAAAAGTCAACTTCTGAATACCATGTGGAGAAATCCATGTATCAGTAATACCTATGAACCGGGTTCTGCATTTAAGATAGTTACGGCAACTGCAGCACTGGAATGCAATGAGGTATCGGTATCGGACCGCTTTTTCTGTCCGGGATATAAGCTGGTTGCTGACAGGCGGATTCATTGTCACAAGGTAACCGGACATGGAAGTGAAAGCTTTTTGCAAGGGATTATGAATTCCTGCAATCCGGTTTTTATGGAAATCGGAGCGCGCGTAGGAGCAGAACGCTTTTATGAGTATTTTGATAAGCTCGGATTAAACGAAAAAACAGGGGTTGACCTTCCGGGTGAGGCCAATTCCATTAAGCATAGGCTTGAAAATGTAGGTGAAGTAGAGCTTGCTACGATGTCGTTCGGGCAGTCTTTTCAGATTACACCGTTGCAGTTGATGGTTGCAGCTTCTGCTTCGATCAACGGAGGAAAAAGAGTTACACCGCATTTTGGCGTCTATATGGAGACGGCAGACGGACAAAGCGTAACAAGGTTCGGGTATGAAGAGAAGGATGCCGGAATTACGGCTGAAACTTCAGAATTGATGCGCTATTTGCTGGAACAGGTGGTTGCCGAAGGAACCGGAAACCGTGCGTATCTTCCCGGATACCGTGTTGGAGGAAAGACGGCGACATCCGAAAAACTGCCTCGTTCGGAGAATCGTTACATCGCTTCGTTTTTGGGCTTTGCGCCCTCGGATGATCCGCAGGTTATGGCTTTGATTCTGATTGATGAACCGCAGGGAATCTACTATGGAGGAACGATAGCAGCACCGGTAATTGCAGAGTTGTTTGCAAATATTCTTCCTTATCTTAAGATTGAAGCGCAATATACCGAAAAGGAAATCAAAGAATATGAGGTTGGAAGCTTTGAGGTGCCGGATTTTACAGGGATGACCTTAGAAGAAGCGAAGAAAGCAGTAAAAGCCTATTATTTTGAAGAGGTTCAGTATCTTGGCGAGGGCGAAACGGTTACGGAGCAGTTCCCAAAGGCAGGAGAAATTGTGAATCGAAACAGCATATTGATTTTATACAGCGAATAGAGTACTATATATTGTTGTACTATAGAAGTTTTGTGGATAATGGATTGGAATACAATGCATACAGATATAAACTGTTTGCTTTTTGCGGGAAATATTCCCGGGATGGAGTGCACTATGAACTTGAAAAATAAAAACGTATTGATTATCGGTACCGGAATCAGTGGTATCGCCGCTGCAGATTTATTATCGGAGGAAGAGGCGAAGGTTGTTCTTTATGATGCCAATGCGGAGCTTCAGAAAGAAAAAATCAGAGAACGGCTGAAACCGGAAACGGTCTGTGAGATTGTGCTAGGTGAGCTTGCCGATACATATTACAAAAACACCGAACTTTTGGTACTGAGTCCCGGTGTTCCGACAGATTTGCCGATGGTGGAGCGTTTTAAAGACGAGGGGGCTGTAGTCTGGGGCGAGATTGAGCTGGCGTATCAGTTTTCAAGAGGAAAGCTGGCAGCGATTACCGGTACGAACGGAAAGACGACAACGACTGCACTGACGGGTGAGATTATGAAGACGTATTACGAGAACGTTTTTGTAGTCGGGAATATCGGAATTCCGTATACGGCAATGGTAAAGGAGACTACGGATGATGCTGTAACGGTTGCTGAGATGAGCAGCTTCCAATTAGAGACGGTAGAGTGCTTCCGACCGGATGTCAGCGCGATTCTTAACATTACTCCGGATCATTTGAATCGTCATCATACGATGGAGAATTATATTGATGCTAAGTTCAATATTACAAGCAATCAGACTCCGAAGGATACCTGTGTGCTGAATTACGAGGATGAAGTGTTGCGTAAGGCAGGTGAGGAGCTGCAGAGCAGGGTGATTTGGTTCTCAAGCAAGCGGAGATTGCAGCAGGGTCTGTGTCTGGAGGGAGAGCAGATCGTGTATTATCCGGGAAGTCCGGAGAATCTGTCCCGGTTTAATGGTTTTGCACAGGAACTGCAGGGTGAATTTGTTCCGGTGATTGATGTAAAAGCGCTGAATATTATCGGTAAACATAATTACGAGAACGCAATGGCAGCGATTGCCTGCGCGATGACACTGGGTGTACCGTTGGAGTTGATACGAGAGGCGCTTCGCAAGTTTAAGGCAGTGGAACACAGAATAGAGTTTGTGGCCGAGAAGAACGGTGTGCGCTATTATAACGATTCCAAGGGCACCAATCCGGATGCATCCATACAGGCAGTTCGCGCAATGGATGCAAAAACGATTCTGATTGGCGGCGGTTACGACAAAGGCTCGGAATATGATGAGTGGATTGCATCGTTTGAAGATAAGATTAAGTATCTTGTGCTAATGGGACAGACGAAGGATAAGATTGCGGAATGCGCAAGAAAGCATGGATTTGATGACATTGTATTTGTAGAGAGTATGGAGGAAGCAGTAGCATTTGCTGCAAAGAACTCCGTAGCAGGAGAGAGGGTTCTTCTGTCCCCCTGCTGTGCAAGCTGGGGCATGTTTAAGAATTACGAGGAACGCGGAAGAATCTTTAAGGAGCTGGTTCATAAGCTATCTTAGAAAAACGGTGCAGAGTATCAAGAGTATGGCGGTTACGGTATGTCGGTTCAGGTAGTGGAACAACAGAATACAGAGAAAGTAAAGGTAAAACGGTATTACGATTACAGTCTGCTGTTTTTGATTATTTTTCTCGTTGGTTTCGGACTGATTATGATATACAGTACGAGTTCTTATAATGCGATGAAGTATTATAATGACCCTATGCTGTATTTCAGAAAGCAGGCAATCTATGCCCTGATCGGAATCCCTTTGATGATTGTTGTATCAAAGATAGATTACCGTCTGTACATTAAGCGTTTTGCATTTATAAAGCCGGTATGGCTGCTGTATCTGTTTTGTATCGGACTTCAGGTTATCGTGCTTTTTGTCGGTGATGCCAAAAACGGTTCTCAGCGTTGGATACAGCTGGGAGGTTTTTCTTTCCAGCCTTCGGAATTGTCAAAAATATGCGTGCTGTTGTTTGTTGCCTATGTAGTGCAATTGGCACCCTCCAGTCTGGATCACTTCTGGGGGTTCCTTCGCGTAGTGATTTATACATCGCTTCTGATTGGACTGGTTGTAATTGAGAACTTCAGTACTGCATTGGTTCTTTTGGCGATTATGGTAATGATATGTTTTGTTGCCAGTAAGAAAAAAATGTATTTTGTTCTATCCGGAGTAGCGTTTCTGATTATCGGATTAATATTGATATTTGGCGTTTCTTATCGTGGCGAACGAATTGATATCTGGTTAAATATCGAGACACATCCCAAAGGTTATCAGATTCTTCAGGGCTTATACGCGATTGCGTCCGGCGGTTTGTTCGGAACCGGTCTGGGAAACAGTATGCAGAAGCTCGGATATATTCCGGAAGCGCATAACGATATGATCTTTTCCGTGATTTGTGAAGAACTTGGATTGTTTGGAGCGATTGCCATTATATTGCTGTATCTGCTCGTGTTGTGGAGACTGTTTACCATTGCGGTAAATTCAGCGGATCTGTTCGGGGGATTGATTGCAGTCGGGGTAATGACACATATTGCGGTACAGGTAATCATCAATGTGGCGGTTGTTACCAATACGATTCCGTCCACCGGTATTCCGTTGCCGTTTATCAGTTACGGCGGCAGTTCGCTTATGGTATTGCTGATGGAGATGGGAATCGTACTCAGTGTATCCAACCGGATTGAACGGGAACGATAGGATAACAGTGACAGATAAGCACGAAATATTATAGCCTACATATACTGTTGATATAGGAAAAACAGAGGTATGCTATGTCCCGGATTATAATCGAAGGTGGAAGACCGATATGCGGTGAGCTTGCGATACAAGGGTCAAAAAATGCAGTGTTACCGATTCTTGCAGCGTGTGTTCTTGTGTCAGGGGAGTCTGTGTTACATGGTTGTCCGGACATTACGGATGTGCAGGAGACCCTGCATCTGATGCGCCTGCTGGGATGCAGGACAGAACAGGAAACAGATACCATTCGGGTGGATGCGTCCGAAATCAGTTCGGACGAAGTGACCGATAGGGCGGCGGCTAATTCCAGAACTTCAATGATGCTGTTGGGAGCGTTGATCGGGCGTAAGAAGCACGCGGTTGTGAGTTATCCCGGGGGATGCTGTATCGGTTGCAGACCAATTGATCTGCATCTGTCTGCGTTACGGCGTATGGGTGTTATCATTACGGAAACACCGGAGACAATTCAGTGTGAAGCAGGTAGACTGTTGAGTACTTCCATCTGTTTTTCAAGGGTGAGCGTAGGCGCAACAGAAAGTGTGATTCTGGCCGCAGTGCTTTCGGAAGGGACAGTTCGGATACAGAATGCAGCTTGTGAACCGGAAGTCTGCTATATGTGTGATTTTCTGAGGAAATGCGGGGCAAAGATTTTCGGGGATGGAAGCAGAAATGTTACGATAAAGGGTGTAAAGAAGCTGACGCCTTGTGAATACAGAATTCCGGTTGACCGGATTGTGTGCGGAACCTATCTGTTTGCAGCTGCCGTGACAGGCGGGAATCTTGTTCTGCATGGCGTAAAACAACAAGAGATACAGGCGGTACTGGAAGTTTTGGAAGAGTGTGGCTGTCGGCTGCAGTGTGAAGAAAAACAGATACAGCTTCGCGCACCGAGACGTCTTCAGGCAGTGCCGTATACTAAAACCGAGGCCTTTCCCGGTTTCCCGACAGATATGCAGTCGCAGTTATGCGCGATTCTGTGTATGGCGAACGGAATCAGTATGGTACGGGAGACGATATTTGAAGGACGATTTCAGGTGATTCCCGAACTGAGAAAAATGGGAGCTTCCATAGAGACAACGGATGATGTTTTGTTGATTGAAGGTAAATCTAAGTTGTCAGGGAACGAGGTAGAAGCAAAAGAATTACGCGGAAGTGCAGCACTGGTAATTGCCGGATTGGCGGCTGAAGGCATTACCCAAATTGATACAGACCGTTATCTGCGGCGCGGATACCAGGATATCACAGGTGACCTGAAACAGCTGGGAGCAGTGATACGGAATGTTTGACAGAGAAGTATGATGTTTGGAGCGGAAGGAGAAAGGAGGCAGCATGGACAAGGAAAAAGGTACAGTAGCGTTTTTGCTTCGAATTGCAATTTCTTTGGTTGTGCTGCTGATAATATTTTCTGTATTTCATTCCAAATGTCAGCTAACCTCTGTGAAGGTTACGAACAATATCTTAGCATACAGTGATGAGGAGATTAAGCAGATGGTGTTTACCTCTGCGTTGGACAAGTATGCCGTTTTGTTCCGCATACGCTGGTTTCTGCAGGGAGACAAGAATCTGCCGTTTATAGAAAAAATCGATGCAGAGCTTACAGACCGTAACAGTGTAACGCTTACGGTCTACGAAAAACGTATTATCGGTTGCGTTCAGGTGATGGGTCAGTATTTTTACTTTGACAGAGACGGACTGGTGGCGGAGAGTACTACGAGACGTATCGAAGGAATTCCGTTAATTAAGGGACTTGAGTTTGATAATATCGTATTACATAAGAATCTTAAGGTACAAAAAGCTTCTCTGTACAATGTGATACTGAATCTTGCACGATTGACAGAGTTGTATGAGATAGATGCCTCGGAGATTGTGTTTTTATATGATGATTCGGTGGTGTTGCATTGCGGTGAGACGGAGATACGGCTGGGAAAACATGAATCCTATGATTCCGCGTTGTCTTCCGTAAATGAGATACTCGGTAAGCTGGAGGATAAAAACATGATTTTGTATATGGAAAACTACAGCGAAATCAATAAGGATGTCACGGCGAAGAAAAAACAATAAAAAAACTTAAAAAACATGTGAATTAATACTTGATTATTTTTGTAATAATATTTATTATGTTGTATAAGGATAAAAATTGGAACACAATATGTTGTTTTCAGTTTCAATATAGAATCGCATATTTCTTTTATATATAAAGGAGGAAGTACCGTGCTGGAAATTAAGAAGAATGAAATGGACTCTGCAGCAAGAATTATGGTTATCGGTGTAGGCGGTGCAGGAAATAATGCTGTAAATCGAATGATAGATGAGAATATAAAAGGTGTAGAGTTTGTATGTGTGAATACAGACCGTCAGCATCTTATGAATTGTAAAGCACCTACGTGTATTCAGATTGGTGAGAAGCTGACCAAGGGACTCGGTGCCGGCGCACAGCCTGAGATTGGTGAAAAGGCGGCAGAAGAGAGCAAGGAAGAGCTTACGAACCTGATTAAAGATGTGGACATGCTTTTCGTTACCTGCGGTATGGGCGGCGGAACCGGAACAGGTGCGGCTCCTGTAATTGCTGAGATTTCCAAGAATCTTGGAATTCTTACGGTAGGTATTGTAACGAAGCCGTTCCGTTTTGAAGCAAAACAGAGAATGAACAATGCCCTCTCCGGTATTGAGAAGTTAAAAGAAGTAGTGGATACTTTGATTGTAATTCCGAACGATAAGCTGATTCAGATGGTAGACCGCAGAACAACCATGCCGGATGCACTGAAGAAAGCAGATGAAGTATTACAGCAGGGTGTTCAGGGCATCACGGACTTGATTAATGTTCCGGGTCTGATTAACCTTGACTTTGCCGATGTACGCACGGTTATGAAGGACAAGGGGATTGCTCATATCGGTATCGGCACCGCAACCGGTGATGACAAGTGTACACTTGCAGTACAGAAGGCGATTGAGAGTCCGTTGCTTGAGACCTCGATTGAAGGTGCTACGCACGTACTGTTCAATATCTCCGGTAGTATCAGTATGATCGAAGTAAATGAAGCAGCAACGATGGTACAGGAAAAGGCCGGTGAAGCGGCAACCATTATTTTCGGTGCTGTATATGATGAAACGATTCAGGATTCCTGTTCCATTACGATTATTGCTACGGGTCTTGAGAGCAACCGTTTCGGTGGCATCAGTACTCCGTCCTTTATCAGTGCAAACTATGGAAATAACAAACCGGTAGGCGGTCTCAGCTTTATGCCGTCGTTTGGTGCTTCCAACAAACCGGCGGGAGCAACCCAGCCGGGTGGACAGGTAAGACCGGCTGCTCCGACAGCTGCAGCACAGCCTGCTGCTTCGTTTGGTACTGCTACACAGTCTGCAGCAGCAAAGCCGCAGAGTACTTCAGGAGTTTCGGATGGTGGTATTCAGATTCCTCCGTTCCTTCAGAAAAACAAGAAAAAAGATTAATAAAAAAATCGGTTTTTCAATTGAAAAACCGATTTTTTACTTTACAGGAAAGAGCTTGTTACATTAAAGTATCAAAGTTGGTCCTGTAAAGTAAAAAACACTCCGTGAGGAGGCACACTCGCGCGGAAGGAAGATGTTGCTGTCGCAACCGCGCTCGGCGCCAGAGTCCGCAAGCGGACTCTTTGTTCTGTTAAAGTCTGAAACAATGTTGTTCCGATTGGGGCAGATTCAATGCAGAATTTAATGAAAAAGACTTAAAGTGTACACAAAATAACAATATAATAATGTGTCATTGCATGTAATATAATATTCAATACATGATTCTGCGAATTGATGTAAGCAGAGGTAGACATGATTTGATTAGGGTGTTATAATCTAGAACCTCAGGAAAGAGTTTATGCAAAATATTATTTTGAAATAAATACTGGCAGAAAGAAGGGAATTTATGCTTGAATTAAGAGGAATTACAAAACAGTATCCCGGTGGTGGAGAAATCGTAGAAGCGTTGCGCGGGATTGATTTACAATTTAGGAAAAGTGAGTTTGTATCAATCTTGGGACCTTCCGGTTGTGGTAAAACAACGATGTTGAACATAATCGGTGGCTTGGATCAATATACAAAGGGTGACTTGGTAATTCGTGGTACATCGACGAAAAATTATAAAGACAGAGACTGGGACACATACCGGAATCATTCGATTGGATTTGTATTCCAGACCTATAATCTGATTCCGCATCAGACGGTTCTGCAGAATGTGGAGCTTGCGCTGACACTTTCCGGTGTTTCGAAGGCAGAGAGAAGAGAGAGAGCAAAGAAAGCTTTGGAAGAAGTTGGTCTGTCCTCACAGCTTAAGAAGAAGCCAAGTGAGATGTCGGGAGGGCAGATGCAACGTGTTGCAATTGCCCGGGCAATTGTTAATAATCCTGATATTATACTCGCAGATGAGCCGACCGGTGCACTGGATACAGAGACTAGTGTACAGGTTATGGAAATTCTGAAGGAGATATCGAAAAATCGTCTGGTTATTATGGTTACCCATAATCCGGAGCTGGCGGAGAAATATTCGACCCGTATTATCCGTATGCTGGATGGCAGAATAACGGATGATTCTATGCCGTTATCGGAAGAAGAAGTAAAGCAGGAAGAACAGACGGACAGAGTATCTAAGGAAGCAGAAGGTAAGAAGAAGGAGAAAAAACCTTCTATGTCTCTGTTTACCTCGTTTGGTTTATCACTTAAAAATCTGTTTACCAAAAAAGGTCGTACGTTGTTGACTTCTTTTGCCGGTAGTATCGGTATTATCGGTATAGCATTGATTTATGCTGTATCAAATGGTATGACAAACTATATTAATACCGTACAGGAAGATACGTTATCCTCTTATCCGATTACCTTAGAGTCTCAGACGATTGATCTTGGATCGTTATTGCAGACTTTTGTCGGAAATGCGCAGTCGATTGGTGAACATGAGCTGGATGCAGTGTATCAAAAGCAAATGCTCTATGCGATGATGAATTCTTTATCTACGTTGGAAACAACGAAGAATGATTTAAAGGCGTTCAAGCAATTTCTTGAAACAGAGCGGGCCGACACATCGGAAGAAAATGTCCTGAATGAAGCATTAAACGGAGTAAAATATACGTATAATCTGGATTTGCTGGTATATACAAAGAACGTGGAAGGTAAGGTGGTACGTTCGGACTCCCGTGAATTGATGCAGGATATTATGAAAGAATCCTTCGGTATGGATATGAGTTCCATGATGGCTGCGGGAGAGGAAGCCGGTATGGTATCCGGTGGTTCTATGGAAATGATGTCTTCCATGGGAGGTAGTTCCATGGTTCTCTGGCAGGAGATGTTGAGTGGTGATAACGGAAAGCTGGTAAATCCGTTGCTGGAGAAGCAGTACGATGTGATTTATGGTTCCTGGCCGAACAGTTACGATGAGATTGTTTTGGTTGTGGACGAGAAGAATGAAGTAGATGATGTTACCTTATATGCTTTGGGTCTTATTTCAAAGGATGAAGTAAAGAGGGTAACGGAAGCCGCAATCAATCGGGAAGAGATTGAATACGAGAACCGGAAGTGGTCCTTTGAAGATATCTGTAATACGGAATTCCGCGTAATCTTGAACTCCGATTGTTATCGCTATGACGAGGCAAGCCAGAGTTATGTAGATATGAGAGAAACCGAGACAGGATTAAAGTATCTCTATGATAATGCTACCGTATTGAAAGTGTCCGGTATTATTCGTCCGAGCGAAAATGCAGTATCTGCCATGCTTACCGGTTCCATCGGTTATACCGGAAAGCTGACGGAGCATGTTGTGAATAAAATGGGCGAATCTGCAGCCCTGAAGGCTCAGCTTGCTGATAAAGATACCGATATTTTCTCGGGGCTTCCGTTTGAATCTGTTTTTGAGAGCATGACTGTGGAAGAAAAAGCAGAAGGATTTATGAATCATATTGCCGGACTTGATAAAGCAGGAAAGGCAGAAGCATATATACAGATTGTAAGTGTACCGAGTGAGGAAGAGGTAAATGCAGCGGTTATGCAGTCTGTGGGTATGATG
>JAZSIB010000220.1:0-2079 GCA_045533585.1 Lachnospiraceae bacterium
CGCTCTTGTATCATATGATTATATTCCCGTTCCCTTTTTCGGATGTGAGCAAGCTCTGTCTCGCAGTGACGGATATCAAGTTCGACGGCTTTAAGTTCGGATACGGCCGTATCGTATTTGACTGTTGCGGCATAGGCTTCCTGCTGTTCTTTGCTCAATTTTTTGTCATAGGTTCCGACTAAATGGAGAAGTGCTCCAAGAAGAGAAAACTGTTCCAATTTCTCTACATCCTCAGTCTCGCTTATTTTGATCTGTGCAAGTTTACTTACGTTGTATTCCAGATTTTCTTTCTGTGAGCGCAGGTTTTGCAGTTTTATCTCAATATGCTCTTTTTCTGCAATCTGTACCTGCAGCTCCAAGAGCTGGTCACTGTAATTTGTCATGTTATTTCCCTCCCGGTAACGCTTTACCGCAATTGTTACAGTAGACAAAGTCCTTTTCTACTTCGTTGCCGCAATACGGACAGAAGGCGTTTGATGAAGTAACAGACTGGTTGCCGGTTACAGTATCGTCTGCAAAACGCGGCGTTCCATCTGCGTAACGGTTGAGGTCTGCGGATACGTTTGATGATTTGCCGAAGCGCTCGTTGAACGGATCGGTTTCTTCCGTACTGTCTACAATGTCGAATGTCGAATAACGATTTTCCGAGGTTGCATTCTTGAAGTTATATACAGCAGATGAAATTGCGATACCGATGAAGACAAGACCGAACAGTGCGAATGGACCTGCCCCCATACTTGCTGCAGCGATGGTCCAGATAAGACCGAAGATACCGGCTCCGATACTGGCAACGCCGCTCATCATTGAAGGACCGCGACCCGGTTTGATACTTTTCATATTTTCCCCTTTCTACTTCTTTGACTGTGGGCAGAAGAAAATGCTTCGGTCGTAGAAGTGGCTTGATAATTTTTTATTTACAAGCTTGTGTACATTATATTGTAGTCGCAGAGCGCTATCAAGTGTAACTGCGCGAAATACAAAAAAGTTGTTTTGAATTAAAAATAAGTGGAAACAGGGCGAAAAATCAGCAAAAACGACATAGACAAACAGAATGTTATGGATTAGAATTACCATAGATGTTGTATTAGATGGTAAAGTCACAGGAATATATTGTGATTTATTTAACAGGTGATGCCGGATACAACAGAGAATCGGTATCAGCCGGAATGTAATGTATAAACAGTTGGGACAAAAGATGTTACGGAATGGAGAATTATATGAATTTTAAACAGTGGGAAGGTTTTACCGAAGGAGCCTGGAAAGACACCATCAACGTAAAAGAATTTATTCATAGCAACTATACCGCATATGAAGGGGATGCGTCGTTCCTTTGCGAAGCAACTGCACGCACGGAGGAGCTGTACGCGAAGCTGGAAGATCTTTTTGCGCAGGAACGTGAGAAGGGCGGAGTGTTGGATATTGACGTGGATACCGTATCGTCCCTAACGAACTATAAGCCCGGATACTTGGATAAAGAGAAGGAACTGATTGTCGGTTATCAGACTGATGCACCGCTGAAGCGTGGTGTGAATCCGTTCGGCGGCATCCGTATGGCACGTTCTGCCTGCGAGGCCTACGGCTTCAAGATGGGCGACAGCATTGAGGAGTTTTTCAATTACCGTACCACGCACAACGACGGCGTATTCCGTGCATATAATGATGAGATGCGTATGGCACGTAAGATTGGTATCATCACCGGACTTCCGGATGCTTACGGCAGAGGTCGTATCATCGGTGATTATCGCCGTGTAGCATTGTATGGAGCTGATGTACTGATTGCACAGAAGGAAAAGGATAAGGCAGAAGTCGGTAAGCGCAATATGAAAGTGGATTCCGTTCGTCTGTCTGAAGAACTGTTTCAGCAGATTGCGTTCCTTAAGAAGATGAAGGAGATGGCGTTGCTCTATGGCATTGACATCAGCGAACCTGCAGACACTGCCAAAGATGCGTTCCAGTGGCTGTATTTTGCATATCTTGGTGCAATTAAGGAGCAGAATGGTGCAGCGATGTCTTTAGGACGTGTCAGCACCTTCCTCGATATCTATATTGAACGTGATATTAAGCGCGGTATCTTAGATG
>JAZSIB010000115.1:0-2759 GCA_045533585.1 Lachnospiraceae bacterium
TTTTATGTATTATGGTTAGTTACACAAGTAATTAACCACTTATCCAAACATGTTGAAAATAAGAACGTTATACTTAACTCGGAACGGAGGAAATATGAAACTGGACTTTAACAGTGAAAAACCTATCTTCCTTCAAATCGCAGAAGAGATTGAAGATGCCATCTTCACCGGCAGTTTTAAGGAAGAAGAACAGATTCCGTCCACCACGGAGATCAGTGTTTCATTTAAGATCAACCCCGCTACAGTATTGAAGGGTATGAATCTTCTGGTGGCTGACAACATCATTTACAAGAAGAGGGGATTGGGTATGTTCGTATGTACCGGCGCAAAAAAGACAATACAGAAAAAGCGCAGAGATGATTTCACCAACAACTACATTGATAACATGCTGACCGAAGCAAAGAAGCTCGGCTTAAGTGCACAGGATCTGTGCGACATGATTGAAAGGAGATATGACGATGTCAACGATTGAGATTAAAAATGTCAGCAAACGGTTCAAAGAAACCGTAGCTCTGGATAATGTAACTCTTACACTGGAGGAAAACAAGATATACGGTTTACTCGGCAGAAACGGTGCCGGCAAGTCCACCCTGCTGAACATCATCAGTAACCGTGTTTTCGCAGACAGCGGTGAAGTACTCTATGACGGTGAGTCCGTAACCGAGAATGACCGCCTGCAGCAGAAGATCTATCTGATGAGCGAGAAGAGTTTTTACTCCGACAACCTGAATGTGAAGCAGATTTTTGACTGGACGAAGGAATTCTATCCGGATTTTGATTCTGATTATGCCATGAAGCTGAGTGAACTCTTCGGACTCAACACTAAGAAAAAAGTAAAGCAGTTATCCACCGGATACAGCTCCATCTTCAAGCTGATTCTGGCACTGAGCGTGAACGCTCCGTTTACCTTCCTCGACGAACCGGTGCTTGGTCTGGATGCAAATCATAGAGAACTCTTCTACAAGCTTCTGATTGAGACCTACGCAGAGAATCCCCGTACCTTTGTCCTGTCCACCCACTTGATCGAAGAAGTCTCCAAGATTATCGAGGACATCATTATCATCAAGAATGGACAGATCATCCGCCATGAATCCACGGAAGACCTGCTTGCACTCGGCTATACCGTATCCGGTCCGAAAACGGCAGTAGATGCTTACTGTCAGGGACGTGAAATCATCGGTGAGGACACCCTCGGCAGCCTGAAAGTCGCTTACTGTCTCGGTCAGAAGGACAGCGCCGCAGCCGATGCGTCCCTGGAATTCTCACCGCTCGACCTGCAGAAGCTTTTCGTACAGTTAACCAACGATGCAGACACAACTACTACCCTGTAATTCCAATATCACATTTTGAACATAGATTCAGGTGAGCGGTGAAGCTTGCAGACAACCGCATTCACCTCAGAACGGAGGCAATTATGTCATTTAGTAAATCATTCAAATACGGCGTTTTCGCGAATAAGAAGCCGGTCGCTATCTTTTATACCGTTGTAATCGCCCTGTACCTTGTATTTATTGTCACATCCTTCTTTGCGCCGGGTGGTTCCATCTCGGGCATGGATATGGCGTCCCTGATTTTCCTGTTTGTTTTCGGTATTACCTCATTCAAGGAAAACTTCTACATGCTGCTGCAAAACGGCGTATCCCGTAAGAATATGTTTTTCGGTACCGTATTATCAATATTCGTCATCTCCATCTTAGTAGCAGTGATTGATACCGCACTCGCACTTATCCTCGAACTGGCTCCTGTAGAAAACTTTACACTCTCTTCACTCTTCCAGCAGTTGTACGGCATGACACAGTACAGCAACAGCTCCACCTTCGCTGTGTGTCTTCACGAAATCGCTTGGAACAGTATGATAAAATTTGCATTTGCATGCATCGGTCTTTTCATCGGCTGTGCTTACTACAAAATGAGCGGCTTGATGAAAACATTGGTAAGTTGCGGTGTACCGTGCTTCTTCCTCCTGGTTCTTCCGCTGATTGACCTTGCACTTCCACGCATTGATATCTATGGAAAGCTCAAAGATGCATTCCTGTTCTTCTTCGGTTTCTCCGATGGTGTCAGCTCCTATCAGTGCGTACTGTGTAGTTTTGTTCTTTCCATCGTGGTATCCGGTATCACTTTCCTGATGCTTCGCAAGACCTCGGTGAAATAACCATCCGATAAAGCAACCATCTGTTGAAGTAAACAACCGAAAAATGATCTATCAGTAAACAATAACTTAAAAAAACAAAAGCTGTGGTTCCCCTCAAATTCAAGGTTACCGCAGCTTTTCTTTGTATTTCTACTCATCATAAAACGCTTCACTAATCTGTCTCGTCTTTTCCCCCGATCCCAATCCGCTTAAACTCAAAAATCACCTTCCCCCGGATAATCTCCTTCGGGAAATACCCGCAATGTCTGCTATCAAACGAATGCTCCGTATTATCTCCAAGCACATACACACTGCCACCGTCCGCAATCTCAGACACCCGCTTAATGATGTACTCACTCTCCATCTCATACTCATAATCCACATGAAGAACAACGATGCCCCCGACATCTACATCATCCGTTATCTTCATCAGGACATACTCTCCGTCCTTCAGCGTCGGATACATCGAATTGCCATCCACCTTCACGACGCCAAACACATAGTGTTTCACCACAAACAAAGCGATGGCAAGCACCAGCAAAATCAACACTAGACGGAACTCCCGCAAAAACTCTTTTACCTTTGCCTTATCTATCTTCATAGAATCTCCATGCCAAAACTGTAT
>JAZSIB010000086.1:0-12035 GCA_045533585.1 Lachnospiraceae bacterium
TTACATCACTCTATTCATTGTACATCAGGTGTACCCATACAAACCACGCACACTCACTTCTCCGCTGTACACGCGCTCTATCGTTCCGACATCATAACGTACCAGAAGAGAGAAATCTCCTTCTACCGAAAGTGCCGTTGCTGCACGTTCGCCTTCCGGCGATAACACCCGCACTTCCTTTCCTACCGTAACGCAATCCTTACGGTACTGCTCCAAGTATTTTTGAGTCTCTATCTGCCAGTTCTCGCTCAGAAGATCCAGCTCACGGATAATCTCCGCTACCAGCTGCGCTCTGGATACTACGATTCCGGTCTCCGCTTCAATGGAAGATGCAATCTCCCTTAATTCCTCCGGGAATTCTTCCTGCTTTCCGGTCACGTTGATGCCGATGCCGACAATGATATAATCAACTTTGTTTCCATCTTCTTTTACGGCAAGCTCTGTCATAATACCACAAACCTTCTTGCCATTCAGAATCAGATCATTCACCCACTTAACGCCAGGCCGCACTCCACTAACTGCTTCGATTGCGTTCGCGACCGCGACCGCGACCCACGCGGTCAACGGAGCCATCTCATATGCCTTGTCGTCCGGTCTCAGCAAAACGGACATATAGATTCCTCGTTCCTTCGGTGAGAAGAAATACCGGCCCAGTCGTCCACGTCCGTTGGATTGCTCATCGGCAATCACTACCTGACCTTCTTTGGCGCCGTTCTTTGCGAGCTCCTTCAGCACACGGTTCGTGGAATCCGTAAGTGCTTCGTACTGAATCAGCTCTGCGCGTTGCTTTGCCATATATTTTGAAAAATTCTCAAGCGTTAATGCGTTCTGCTGTTCCATCTTAACTCCATTTCGAAAACGAATCGTCTCATACTACTTACTGCGTTAGTGCAGTCAAGCCCCAAACACCAAGAATAATATATCAAAAGCTCCTGTAGTTCAAGTCTTTTCATGCTATTTTCTATATTTTCTTTTTTCCTTTGTGTTATTTATTTTGCACGTCTTCGCTCTTGCAGCTTCACTCTGCACTTCTCGCCAAAATAGAATACCACAAAAACAATCACCGTACCGAGCACTGCACCTGCGATGATATCCGTTGGAAAATGCACATACAGATACAACCTCGTAAACGCTATCAGCACAGCAAGCGGCAATGCCACATATCCCATGACACGGTTCGTCTTCCACAAACTCACTGCTCCGATAAAACTATGCAACGTATGTCCGGAAGGAAATGAAAAATCATGTGGATTCTTTATCAGAAGCTCCACACTTGAATCAATCCAGCATGGACGCTCCCGTGCAATCAGATTCTTCAATAAAAGGTTCCCCGTCAGAAGACCAAGCACCAGACTGATTGCCATATAGATACCGCAGCTTCTGTACTTCTTTGTACATAGAAGAATCAGACAAATTACAATCCACAAGATACCGCCATCTCCAAGTGCAGTGATTTTTGGCATCAAAAAGTCCAAAACACCGCAACGCAGGTTCTCCTGTATCCAATGCAATATACTCCAATCAAGTGATATCGTCATACACCAACCTCATCTTTCCGACACCTGTAAAGATACCTTTTACAGGCATCCATTTACAAACAGCAAACACATGCCGCCTCCGACTGCGTTTGCTGTCTGCATTTCATTTATATTATAACACTATTTACTGAACTTCCAGGTATCAATCTCGTATCCTTCGCCGGCAAAGATAAAGTATACATCATGTACGCCGGTCACCTTCGTCATCAGCTCGTTCACACGCTCAGTAAAGTCTTCGCCGTTACCTGCTTCTACCGGAAGATATCCGATTACATCACCGATTACGCCGTCAATGCGGATCTCTACTGCTGCGTTCTTGCAGTCTGTATTACTCTTGATACTTGCCGCCAGCTTACTTGCGCCATCTGCACCAAAGTCCATGCCATAAACACAAGTCCATGCACCGGTCTTGATTCCACCGATTGCATTATTGCCTGCACCGTATTTCTTCGCGTCTTCGCTTGCCGGAACTACAGTGATACCTGCACAGTTCCCCATCATCTCAGCTTCGAAGGTCTCGTACGGATTTACATACTTCAACTGGTCTTCACCGCTGTAGGTACCACGTACTTTTTCGATGCTGCCGTCTTCGTTCACCGTCAGACAGTCAACATGCACACTGCGGTACATCTTATGGATACCCATCGCCGTCTCTCTGGTCTGTGCATGATAGGTCAGATACCACTTGCCATTGAACTCGAAAAGGCAGTGGTGATTGTTATAGTGATGTCCGAAGAAATCTCCCGGATTCTGGAACACTACGCCCTGATATTCAAACGGTCCCATCGGACTATCACTGGTCATGTAACAAATCTGAGCCGTGTTGATTCCCAACTCATCCTTAGACGCCTGCGGAACGCTCCAATTCGAGCAGTAGGAATAATAATACTTATCGCCAATCTTGTTGATACCGGAATCCTCAAAGATACAAGGAGCATCAATCATTACAGCGTCGGACGCAAGGCTGATCATATCATCGCCAAGCTTAACAACTCTTGCAGTCATCGGATTCGCATCCTGACCCTGCGGAACACCACCGCCAAAGTACAGATAACCGGTACCTTCATCATCTACAAATACAGCCGGGTCGAACAGCCACACTACACCCGGAACACCCGGAGTAGACCATTTTACAAGCTCCTCACCAAGCGGATCGGTAAACGGACCTACCGGGCTGTCGCCAACCAGTACGCCAATACCACTGCCGGAGTTTGCAAAGTACAGGAAGAACTTCATCTTTCCGTCAATTTCCTTGCAGGCTGCTGCCGGTGCGAAAGAACGGTTTGCCCACTTTGCAGCAGAATCCTTGCCCGCTACCAGCACCTTGCCGTGATCCGTCCAGTTCACCATATCATCCGAAGAGATGACATGAACATTAATCAGGGAATTATATCCGTTCTCCTTAATCTCTCCTGTTTCATCATACTCAAATGCATCGGTGCTCATATAAAGATATACTCTTCCGTCATACACAAGTGCAAACGGGTCTGCACAGAAATCCTGTGATATCAGCGGATTGTGTTTGCCAATCTGTTTCGGTGAATAAGCCTTTACTACACCGTTAAACCACGACTTATATAAATCATTTCCCGTCAATCCCGGAGTTGGGGTTGCCGGAATCTCGGTCGGAGTTGCCGTCGGAGCTGCCTGTGTAATATTGTTCGTATTCTCGTTTGCCATAATATTCTCCTCGCTTTGTTCTTTATCTGCGCAGCCGGCCAAACCAAGGCACAGCATTAACAGTCCTAAAAGTATATATCGGTTTGTCTTCACTACTTAACCCCTCCCAGTACGGCATAGTATGCATCCTTTGGAGTAAGGTCAGTGTTGAACAACAGCGGATATTCACCGCTTCTCCATGTCAGGGTATCACTTAATCCCCATATCGTAACGCCGGTGATCGGATAGCCTTCTTCCTTCAGCTTTACCAGACCACGGAACAGCTCGCCGTACAAAGTCGCCTGCTTCTTCCAGTACCAGGGATTCTTGTTCTGCATACCGACATCCAGCTCCGTCAGTTGCACTTCATATCCGGCCTTACAGTAATCCTTTACTGCCAGAAGTATCTGCGTTGCATTATTTCCATCAACGGAGTAATGCGCCTGCATTCCGATACCGTCAATCAGCCCTTCATCCTTTGCCTGCTTCAGATGCTTTGGAATCGCAAGTGTCTTTGACAGCTCATTATAATCGTTATAAAACAGCTTCATATAATCCGCTGCGTATCTTCTTGCATACAGGAATGCATGGTAGACATAATCCTCTCCGATGGTATCATACCAACGGTTCTCCGTCTTCTGTACCGAATACTGTGATCCGTTATACGCTTCATTTACTACGTCTACTGCATAGATAAGCTCCGGATAATTCTCGTCAAAGTAGGTCAATACCTGACGGATATAGTTCTCCATACGCTGCAGCATAACTTCTCTGGACACCAACGGTCCGTTGTCCGTATAGTCCTCCGTGAACAGCCACTTGGTTGTCTGATTCTGCCATACCAGTGTATGCAGACGAATCTTCTGTCCATTGTCCAACGCATACAGAATCGCCGCCTGACAGCGTCCGAAGCTCACCTGCGGACACAGATAGGTCTCCGGCAGACCCGCCCTGCTCTTCGCTGCGTCCAAAAGCGCATCTGCCTTCATCTCATTCTCACAGGTGATGCTGTTAAAATTCGCGTTGATGGTATCATGGTACAATTTGTTTCGTACCACATGATCCGGAAGCGCCACTCCGATAGGAAAATACTCTCCGTACAGCTCTACCAGCGACTCGCAGTTTGCATACCAGTAGTCAAGCGTATAGCCTTCGCCAAGGAATAACAGAAATACATCATGTTCTCCGCTTACCTTTTCATTCATTCTGGCTGCCAGCTCGATATTTCTGCTGGCACCCTCTCTCGGAATCTGCAGATACCCGATCGGGTCACTTGCAAGCTCGTCCAACACAACCGCAATAATACCCGGCACGTCACGTTTTGCATTTACGGCAAAGCGTAACACCTCTGCTCCCGTATCACCAAAATCAACTCCGGAATATAAAACATAATCGCCGCTTGCGATATCACTGATTTGCGAGCCTTCCTCTGTCTCTGACACCGTCACGCCGGCAATACCGTCTGCCTGATTTGCGTTTTTCATCTTGTAGGCTCTGACATCCGTATCAGCAACAGTCTTTTTTTCTAACGGTGCCGCGGTCGTAAACGCAGTGAGAACTTCACCTTTCCACACCGTCTCCAGCACACTGCTTTCCTGTATCGTCGAGTCTTCTTTACAAAGGCCGTCTGTCACATACATCGCAAGCATCTGCTCGCTTTCTGACGGAGTCGGTAATTCCGTCGGTGTTGCCGTCGTCTCCGGTACATCCGTTGAAGACGGATTTTCCATCGGGTCAGGAGCTTCCGTAGCTGTCACTGCCGCCTCACCTTCCGTCCCCGTAGCCGCGGGGCCGGGCCCCACCGTTCCTTGCGCTCCGCAGGCTGTCAGCAACATCACACTGACTAAGCCACAGAGTAATAACAATTTGTAACGTTTCATCCCAAAACAATTCCTTTCCACTTTCAACGTAATCCTTGTTTTATTACCACTGATACGTCTCGCCTGCTGCCAGCTTAAGTGTTCTCTTATCATCCTTATAAATAAGAATCGTCTCCATCGGTAACGCTGCCGTCACTGTACAATTCACAAGAACGCCATTCTTCCACTCCAGTGAAAGCTCTGCACCGCCGACCATCTTAAGACCGCTTACCCTACCGTTCTTCCATGCGGAAGGAAGTGCCGGAAGAAGCAGTGTCCGTTCCTCAGAGGACTGTACCAGCATCTCTACCATACCTGCAATCGCGCCGAAGTTGCCGTCAATCTGAAACGGAGGGTGATTGTCAAACAGGTTCGGAAGTGTAGACTTTTTAAACAACTGCACCAGATTCTCATACGCCTCCTCGCCCTTCAACAGGCGGGCATACATATTGATAATCCATGCACGGCTCCAACCGGTATGACCGCCGCCGTTCGCAAGTCTTCTCTGCAGAGTAATCTCTGCTGCCTTCGACAGCTCCGGTGTCCCATCCGGTGTAATCTGATGTGACGGATGCAGACCGTACAGATGCGAGATATGCCGATGTCCCGGTTCCTCTTCTTCGTAGTCCTCTGCCCACTCCATCAACTGACCGTACTTACCAATCTGATTCTCCGGAAGCTTCTCAATCACCTTGGCAAATTCTGCTGCTAACGGCTCATCAATTCCAAGAATCTCTGCCGACCGGATACACTGTGTCATCAGGTCACGCAAGATTTGATTATCCATCGTGGCGCCCGCCGTAAGACAGCCGCGCTGTCCGTTCGGAAGGATATAGGTATTCTCCGGCGAAACGGAAGGGCAGGTCAGCAGCTTTCCATCCTTTTCCACAAGAAAGTCCAGGAAAAACTTCGCCGCTTCCCGCATAACCGGATAAGCTTTTCTCAGGAATTCCGTATCTTTTGTATAAGTATAATGCGTCCACTGATGTGTACAGAGCCAGGCAGCACCCATCACCCAATAGGACGCCGGCTCCCAGATATCCTGTACTGCGGTGTCGCCCCAGATGTCAGTGTTGTGATGTGCCACAAAACCGGAGCAGCCGTACATCACCTCAGCAGTTCGCTGTCCGTTCGGTAGCATGCGTTCCAGATGGTCAAACAACGGTGTATGACACTCGGACAGATTACAGCTTTCTGCCGGCCAGTAATTCATCTCCGTGTTAATGTTAATTGTATATTTACTGTCCCACGGCGGAAGATAGTCTTTATTCCACAGCCCCTGCAAAGTAATCGGCAGAGTTCCCGGACGGCTGGAACAAATCATCAGATAGCGTCCGAAATTAAAATACCGTTCTGCGAATTCCGCTGTTTCAGTTGCATCGAATTCATTTTCCTGACTGCCGGTTTTGGCTCCGATCGGATTCTCCTGCAAGCAATCGCAGTCTGTTCTATCAACACCTTTCAGTTCCAGCTTCATTCTGTCATAGAACGACTTATAATCTGCGACATGACGTGCATATAACTCCTCATAGGTCTGCTGCTCTGCAGCATCCAGACACGCCAACAGACGCTCCTTCAGATTGCCTTCCTTAAAGGTAGTTCCTGCCGTGAAGAAGAACAGCACTGCTCTCGCTCCTTCAATCACCAGACGCTCACCCAGCACCTTGCAGCTACCACCCACCGTCTTCGCCCGCAGCATCATGCAAAAATCATAACCTTCTTTTGCAAGATTACCGCCAAGCATGATGGTATTCTCTGCCGCCTTACCGGAATAATCATAAAAACGTGACCGCGTCATCAGCGGCGTCATTCCAATTCCCTTCGGTGCATCGGTACAATACCGCATCACCAGGACATTGTCCGGTGCCGAAATAAACTGTTCTCTGGTATAGTGATACTCACCGATACGATAGCTCACCCTATGTACTGCTTCGGACAAATCAAGGCTGCGCTCGTAATCCTCTACCGCGCCGCCGTTACTGTATATCGTAAGGTCGCCCAGATTCTGATACTGCCGCATACTCTGCGGCGTACCGGAAAACACATTAAGCGCCAGATCTGTTGCTTCCCGTAATCTTCCTTCAAAAATATGGTCACGGAATTCCTGCAGATGTGCCTTTGCGTCCGGATTGTTCCGGTCCATCAGACCACCGTACCAGACACTTTCTTCATTGAGCTGGATACGCTCTGCTCCCACTTCCGAAAACAACATCGCACCAAGCTTACCGTTTCCAAGCGGCAATGCTTCTTCCCAACGTTTTGCCGGTTCTGTAAAACGAATACATTCTGTCTGCTTTTTCATCTTACTCTCCCTGCCTTTCCCGCACCTGCAAACATTTAAGGCTTTCAGCCTTTGCGCAGGCACAATATTTTTCACACTGCATACATCTCCCAGTATCCATAATCAGCTTGATTTTACCACAGAAACACCCTTTCTGCATCAAATATTTATTGCTTTCATTGTAATATCTTATCCTCTTTTCCCTGTCTGCTTTTCATTTAAAAAACGCTTTGCTATAATTCCTTTATACATATTTGAGCAGAATCTCTTACCATGTTCTTTTTCACAATTGAGATTCTTCACCACATTACTATAGGGAAAACTGACACGTTATCACCCTGTCAGATTAACACTTTCCCGGAACGGAGATGCTTATGAAACCGGTTAACAATCCCGTAATATACTCTGACTTTCCTGATATCGACATCGTCCGTGCAGGCGATGCCTACTACATGGTTACTACTACGATGTATTTCATGCCCGGTGGAGACCTGCTCCGCTCCTACGACCTGATTCACTGGGAATTTGTAACCCATGTCTTTGATTCCCTTGAGGACAACGATGCACATCACCTCGTAAACGGTGCTAACATCTACTCGCAGGGTATGTGGGCTCCCAGCCTGCGTTATCACAAAGGTTGCTTTTACCTTGTCTTCTCTGCCAACGACAGCAAGAAGACCTATCTGTTTACTGCAACCGACCCGGAAGGGCCGTGGAAAAAAAGCAACATTCAGGGCTTTTTCCATGATTCCTCCCTGTTCTTTGATGACAATGACCGCGTTTACCTGATTCACGGCAACCGCACTATTCGTATCACTGAACTTGAAGCTGACCTCAGCGCTGCAAAAGAAGGCGGTCTTGATCGTGTCCTTGCCGTAGACAGCGAGGATTTCATGCTTGGCTACGAAGGCTCTCACCTTTACAAAATAAACGGTCTTTACTATCTGTTCAATATCCATTGGCCGAAGGAGAATTCCAAACGCCGTGCCGAAGTCTGTCAGATTTCAGATTCCCTGGAAGGTGAGTTTGTCTGTCATACCATTATTGATGACAACATGGGCTTCCACAACCAGGGTATCGCGCAGGGTGGTATCGTAGACACTCCGGATGGAGACTGGTATGTGTTCATGTTCCGTGACAGCGGTGCTGTCGGACGCTGCCCGGTAGTCCTTCCGATGCATTTTGAAAACAATATTCCGGTTGTCGGCATTCCGCTTGATGAAGTCAGTGAAGAAGAAAGAACTGAACACCTTTCCGACCCGTATCGCTGCAATCTCTATTTGCCTCGCAGCCTGACTACCAAGTCCACCCGTCCGGATTATGAATATGCTCCGCTCAATGGCGACGACAACTTTTCCTACACCCCGGAGGCAGACGGTTCCGTCAAGTTAAAACCGTTCTGGCAGTTTAACCACCTTCCGGATTACAACACCATCTCCTTCACGGAGCGCCAAAATGCATACCGCATTCATACCGATGTCCTCGCACCGTCCTTTCTTCTTGCAAAGAACACGCTGACCCAGCGTATGATGGCACCGAAGAGCGCTGCTATCGTAACCCTGGATGCAAGCAACATCAATAACGGCGACTATGCTGCTTTCTGTGCACTGCAGGGAACCTACGGACTCGTTGCCGTGACAAAGAGAGACGACCGGTATTTCCTCGTAATGCAAGGCTATGTACAAGGCTTCGAGAACGGTCGTCCGGTCAAAGACTTTGCAAAAGCCCCGGAAGAATATGCCTGCATTCCGCTCAGCTCTCCTGTTGTCAACCTGAAGATCGACGTTGACTTTACAGATATGACAGACAAAGCAACCTTCTCCTATGCTACCGAAGACGCTCCGGACACTTTCCTTCCGATTGGCAAGGTACATCAGTTGTACTTCCGCCTTGACCACTTTACCGGCTGCCGCTTCGCGCTAGGGTACTTCTCCACAGAAAAAGCCGGCGGATATGCCGACTTCATGAACTTCAAGTATCTGTATGCAGAAGAATAATCTGCCGGAAGATAGTTTGAGCATCTGCTTATAACTGTCTATCCTTGACCAATTCAATTAGTAAAATTACAAAATATAAAGGAATTCTGTCCGAACCCCATCAATGGATTCGTCCGAGAATTCCTTTAATTTTTATTATTGGTTTTCTGCACATAGTTCAGACCAGGTTCTCCATCTAAACCACCATGCTCTTCTTACCGTTTCACCAACCGGCTTACCGCCGCCTTAATCCGATCCACGCGTACAGGCTTTGCAATATGCTCATTCATCCCGGCATCTAATGCATGCTGGACATCTTCCTTAAACGCATTGGCAGTCAATGCAACAATCGGAATCGTCTTTGCCCTTGGATGCGTCCCGGCGCGAATTGCCGATGCCGCCTGATAACCGTCCATCACCGGCATCTTTACGTCCATCAGAATCATATCATACATATTCTCATCCGATGCTTCAAAACGTTCCAATGCAATCTTACCGTTTTCAGCGTAATCACACTCTACACCTTCCATCGCCAGAAGTTCCATTAGGATTTCAGCATTTAACTCGTAGTCCTCTACAATCAGAATACGTAATCCTTCCAAGCTTACATTACCCACTTCTTTTTCTGTAAGCGGCTTCTCCTCCACTTCCGAAATCGGCTTAAACGGAATCTGCACCATAAAGGTAGAACCTTTGCCCGGCTCCGACTCTACATATACATTACCATTCATCAGCTCTACCAGATTCTTTACAATCGCCATACCAAGACCCGTTCCACTGATGCCGCTGATGGTCGTATTTTTCTCTCTGGAAAACGGCTGGAAAATAATATCTACAAATTCCTTCGACATACCATATCCATTATCCTGTATCTTGAATTCCAGCGTTTCATACCCGTTTGCAGCAATCCCCAGCGATCTTGTCGAAAGATATAGCTGCCCACCTTCCGGTGTATATTTCACCGCATTGGAAAGAAGATTCAGTAGTACCTTCTTTACACGAACAGAGTCACCCTCGTAACGTTTTTCCGGAACTGCAATCTCTTCCTCAACCTGCAGTCCTTTCAATGCTGCCTGTGTACGATAAACGGAATTCACTTCTTCCAACAGGGTATGAATATTAAACTCTTCCAGATCAAGCTCTGTCTTTCCGCTCTCAATCCGGCTCATATCCAATACATTGTTAATCAGCTCCAGCAAATGCTCACTCGAAAGCTTCAGGTCACGCAGATGCCTATGAAAGCGCTCCTTATTATCAAGATCCTTCTCCAAGAGATTAATCAAACCGATAATCGCATTCATCGGAGTCCGGATATCATGCGACATATCCGACAAAAATTCACTCTTCGCACGATTTGCAACATTAGCGGCCTGTACCGCTTCCTCCAATGCCTGCTGCGCGCGTACCGCTTCCGTCCGGTCAGAAACAACCAACAAGGCTTTTCTTCCGCCGTCCAATTCACCTGCATAAAACGAATCGGTAAACAAACGTGTCTCTCCCGTAATCTTATGGGTCCGTTCTCTCTCAAAATGCAACGGATGTCCAGGAACTACATCCAGCGCTGCCGACCGTGAATCCGTCGGGTCCCAGCCCTCCGGCCGGATAGCGTCCATCCCTTCCTGTTCAAATTTTGAAAGAGGAATACCCGTCAGACGTTCAATATTTGGACTGATATACTCCGGCGTAAAGTCTTCCAGAGAAAACAACAGGTACGCATCCTGCGTATTATCCGACAAAATGCTGAAAATCTGGTCAAGATATGCATCCTTTCTTTCCTGCGCCTCTATGATCTCCTGCTCTTTTTCTGCCGTCACATCATAACAAATCAACTGGATAATCCGATAATCCTCCTTCTTATCCAGTAAAGTATTATTTCCTCTGAACCAACGTCGCTTGCCTTCCCTGTTGAGGAAACATTTCTCTATCATCATCGTATCGCCAACATTCACCAACTCACGATAATAATGCTCAAGATTCCCATCTGCTGCATCCGAAGACGCAAAAAAACCTTTCTTTACAATCGTAGCCAACACCTCTATCGACGGAACCCCACTCATGGTAAGTGCTGTTTTATTTGCCGACAAAAGTGTTTGTTCATTCCCACACACCTGAAACCGCATAATTCCACACGGCACCGCATCATAAATATCCTGTAACCAGGTATCCGGATTATATTCTTTCTTTTCTATACCTTTATTATCATTATCCCTATGGCACATGTTATCAACACCTCCAATTCGGAACACAACTCTACTTGCGTTGAATTAAATTATACCAAAGCCCTCTTGTCTTTTCAAGTTTTGTGAAGGAAAGCACAAGAAAGTACATGATGTAAAAACAAGTCCCATCCTCTGAATATAAAAAAAGCGCCTAAACACTGCATCCTACAGTATTTAAGCACTATTCTTTAGAGGCGACAATCGGATTTGAACCGATGAATCAGGGTGTTGCAGACCCTCGCCTTACCACTTGGCTATGTCGCCAAAATAATATACTCGTGTCAGCGACCCGAAAAAACGAGCACTCACGCGAGTAAAAACTCCCCGAGTTGGGCTCGAACCAACAACCCTTCGGTTAACAGCCGAATGTTCTACCATTGAGCTATCGAGGAAGATTTAATAAACATTAATATAGCGAAAACACCAAATGCTTGTTACATAACAAAACTTGTTGTTTATCACACTACTATTATACTCTGCAATGCAGAAATTATACCAAAAAT
>JAZSIB010000296.1:0-7423 GCA_045533585.1 Lachnospiraceae bacterium
TCGTTTACAACCGTCGCAATATGCTGATTATCAACATCCCATCGTACCGAGAAGTTCTGTGAACTGGAGCCGTCCACCTCCAGCTTCAACAACAGATTGGTATATTGCTGCAGTTCCACATAGCTTCTGCTCAAGCCGACTACAAACACCTTGATGGTTCCCTTACGTCCTGACTCCGTTAAGATATTGATATTGGCACTGCCGATTGCATTTGCCGTAATCTGTCCGGTCTCAGAATCTACCGTCGCAACCGCGGTATTATCGCTGGACCATGTAATACTCTCGGTAGAATTATTCGGAACCAATGCCACTGCAACCGTTCTCTGTTCACCCGGTGACATTACGATTTCCGATTCTGATACAGAAATATTAGTTGCTGTTACCGGCTTAATTTCATTTACATAACAGATTGCAGATACTTCACCGGAATCATTCGCAGTAGCATGAATAATCGTATTACCCGGTGTCAACGCGGTAATAACACCCTTCGTGCTTACAATTGCAATCTCAGGATCATCCGAAGTCCAAAGAGGTTCATCATAAGTCGCGTCATCCGGCGATACCGTCGCCTTCAGTGCATAAGACTTACCCTGAATCAAAGTAATATACGTCACATCCAGCTGAATATCCGTTACAAGCTTACATACACGCACTTCACAGATATCCGATGCACCGCTTCCGTCTGCAGCCTCACAGGTAATGGTAGCATAACCAAGCTGCAAACCTTTCATACGACCCTTATCATCAACTGATACAATATCCGGATCACTCGAGCTCCATATCAGGTCCTTGTTCGATGCCGTCTCACCTGAAACAGTTACCGTAAACTGATAGGTCGCATTCAGTCCTAATTTATAGAAGTTCTTATCCAACTTAACTGTTGTTACTTCCTCAATAACAGTAACAACACAGAAATCCATAAAGTCGCCTTCTTCCGTGGTACAGGTAAGTACTGCAACGCCTCCTGCAACACCCTGAAGCTCGCCCTCTTCATCTACTGTAAATACACTCTTGTTCGAGGACTCCCATTTTACATTTTTATTGGTTGCGGTTTTCGGAAGAACCTCATAATCCATCTCATATTCTTCACCAACTGCAATCTCAAGAACATCATCGCTCAGTTCCACGCCGGTAACACCCTGCATAACAGTGACAGCACAATATGCCATCGAGCCACTCTTGGTCTTTGCCATGATGACACAGGCGCCTGCCTTCTTAGCAGTTACTTTACCCTTCTTACTTACAACAGCAACCTTCGTATCACTGGATTCATACGTAACTGTCTTTTCCGTAGTATCCGCCGGAGTTAACGATGCTTCCAAATAATAATACTCCCCTGCATTCAGAACCAGCTTCGTTACATCCAGTTTAATCGCAGTAGCAACACGGCCGACATTGATGGTACAGATTGCAGTATAACCGCCATCCTTTGTCTTTACCATGACTACCGCAGTTCCTACACCTCTTGCAGATACCTTACCACTCTGGTCTACGGATACAACCGAGCTGTTGGAAGAAGACCAAGTTACAGCGCCGTCACTTACACCGTCCGGACTAATCTTGTAAGTCAATCGGAACGTCTCACCCACAAACATCTCATGTGTGGTTTTATCCAGCTTAATACCGGTTACCGACTTCAATACTTCCACATGACACATAGCAGAAATCGTAGCATCAGTCTTAGAAGTTACGATAATCGTTGTCTGACCCGGCTTCTTATAAGTTACGATACCCATCTCATTTACAGTAGCCACCGACGGGTTCGTCGAAGTCCATACTACCTTCTGCTCCGTAGCAGTCTTCGGCTCAATGGTTGCATGCAACTGAATCCAATCATCCGATACCGGTGCCTTGACATTAGACGGTATCAACGTAATTTTTGATATTGGCTCATATACATTAATGATACAAAAACCAACAACTACATTTTCCTGATTCACTGCAGAAATCACTACACGCCCCGGCGCTAACGCCTTTACTGTAGCGCTAAGGTCTCCACTGGTAAGAACCGTAGCAATCTCTTCGTTGGAAGATACCCACTTCAGAGATACTCCGTTCATATTGGGCTTTACTTGGGCATTGATAGTAAGGTTATCACCAATTGCCATATCTTTTTCTGAAGGTTCCAAGGTAACTTCCGTTACCCCCTGACGAACGGTCAGATGACAGCTCGCTGTCTTTATGACACCGTTTACAATCTGGGTTGCCGTGATAATAGCAGTACCTTCTTTGATACCCGTTACCACACCATCTTCATCAACCGTAGCTACCTTGTCATTCGAAGTTGTCCACTCCACGATCGTACTGTTAGTCGTCTCTGCCTTCATATCCAGCGTACTTCCGATATAAATCGTAGCAGAGGTATAATTGATCAGAATTGAATCAATTACGACAACCGTAAGCCAAATCTCCTCCCGGATATACTTATCATAGTCCTTTTCATCGAACACATCCTTGTACGCACCGTTGGTGACTCGCTCCAACTTAATCTTTGCTGTACCGGTACCGACCGCCTTAATTACACTCTTATTATCAACAGTTGCGACCTCATCACTTACCACCTTACCGGTTGCATCGTAGGATCTATATGTATACCAGCGTGTACCCGGAAGTGTGGAATTATCAATGATATTGTAGGTATCCCCTACATTCATATAGATGATATCCGTATTTACATCCACCGGTACTATAATCGTAATTTCCAGCTTCTTTACCGAAGTATTCGTCTCACCATACTGACTACTTACCCGTGCAGTAATATAATATGTACCCGCCTTTACATTTGAGAAATAAATTTCTCCGCTGGTGTCATACGGTTCTGCCTTAAAAAGGTTCGTAGTAATCGCAGATTCATTCGACCAGAGAACCTTACCCTTCTTATCACGGCTCCGCACAGTCCATACAAGATCTGAAGCTGCTACTGCGTTTGTGTTGATGGTAAAGCTGCTTCCCCTTACCTCTTCAGTAAACTCACTCTTCCACTGTCCCTCTTCTTTTTTGTTCACCTGCGCACGCGGTACTACAACAACTTTGATGCTGATTGAACGTTCCGACATCTGATCTGCTGAACGTGTCGTTGCCGTAATAACCGCCGTCCCGGCCTTTTTACCCGTAATAACACCATATTTAACTTCTGCTACATCATTGTTACTCGAAGTCCATATTATCTTCTCACTTAACATGGTCTTCAGATGTGCATCCTGTTCAATATCCTCTTCTTTCGAAAAGTTGTTCAACTTGTGTTCGTTACCATACGCATCTTTATACGAATACAACAAATCTGCACGTCTTAACATTAAGAGATACTTGGTGTACTGTTTTTCTGTATCCGTAACACTATCCTCGGAAAAAATCTGCAGGGTATCTCTTTGTTTGTCTGTATTTTGACCAAGTCGAAGACCATACTCACCATTATAGTCTTCCTCCTCATCTTTAGGTTTTCTGATACCTATATTTTCATTATCAATTGCCAGCTCAACAAATAATTCCCATACAAGATCCATAGAAGTTTCTTTTCCATTAGGATCCTTCATTATAATTTTGACAGTAAGGTTGTTATAACCAAGACCTAATATCTCTAAATCACAAAAACTCTTAACTCCGTTACCCATTTTATCGGAGCCGGTAACCTTGAATACTGTGCTTTCCTCAGAACCATTATCTACAGATTTCCAGGTGATTTCCATTGACGCACCGGAGACTATTGTAATTGGCTTTGGATTGCCTCCCTCATCCACATACATCAACTGTAACGTTCTGTTCTGGTCAATTACAACCTTTTCCTGGTTTTTATAATAGGTGGTACCAACACTCAACACATACTGTCCTGCCCACGTCTCATCTAATACCGGTGTCGGAGTAGGCTCAGCCGCCTCTGCCATCACCATCTCCTCATCACGGCGAAGTTGTAAGTGAGGAAGGATACAGGAGCATACCATCTCCAGCATCAAAAACACTGCAATCACACGAATTATTTTTTTCATCTTAATATTCATAAAAACCTCCTGTCCGGCATCCACACTATGCCGCATTCGACATCGGAAATCTCTGTAGTAATTATATTCATCAAATATGACAATTTTTTGTCAATTACGTAAAAGCATAGACATAGCTATAGCTTCATGTATTATATCGGACGCTTCCGTAAAAACTTTAATACCCAAACACAAAAAAGAATAAAAAAGAAACCGTTTGCACGGTTTCTCTTTCACATTATTCATCCCAGTTATGATAAACGTTCTGCACGTCATCGTCATCATCCAGAAGATCCAGAATACGGTTCATCATCTTGATATCCTGCTCATCAGTAAGCTCTACCCAAGTCTGCGGAATCATGGTAACCTCTGCTTCAGCCATCGGAATCTTCTCATTTTCCAATGCCTCATATACAGCAGAGAAGTCATCCGGATCGGTCAGAATCTCATAGCTGTCCTCTTCTTCGTTGAAGTCTTCTGCTCCTGCATCCAGCGCCAACATCATCAGACTGTCAGAGTCCATATCGCACTCTTCTTTGCCGATAATAATCTGTCCTTTTTTATCAAACATAAAGGATACACAGCCCTGTGCACCGATATTACCGTTACCTTTTGAAAATGCATTACGAATATTGGCAGCAGTACGGTTCTTATTATCGGTAAGACCTTCTACGATGATAGCGGTTCCATTCGGACCATAGCCTTCATAAGTTACGCGGTCATAGTTCACTCCGCCGCCTTCTCCTGCAGCCTTCTTGATGCTGCGTTCAATGGTATCATTCGGCATGTTGTTCGACTTTGCCTTTGTAATAATATCCTTAAGACGGCTGTTATTGTTCGGATCCGGACCGCCTTCCTTTACTGCTACGGCAATCTCTCTACCGATACGGGTAAAGATTTTACCCTTTGCTGCATCGTTTTTTTCTTTTTTGTGCTTGATGTTTGAAAATTTGTTATGACCTGACATATCTCTTTCCTCATTTCTTATATTCCTCTGTGTTCTTAAACTTCACAGAGATGAACCGATATTACTGTATCGGTTTGTCTTCAATCAATTTGCAAAGCTTCTTTATCACAATCTCCGTATCCTTCAGGGTGCGTACCGCGCACATAATTGTGTCGTCACCGGCAATACAACCGACAATTCCTTCAATATGAAGTGCATCCAGCGCTGCTGCAACTGCCATTGCCATACCTGCAACCGTACGGATAACAATAATATTCATCGCATTATCAACCGAAACGAATCCATTTTGCAGTATTTTGACGTATTTGTCAATCATCATATTTTCTGAACCTGCCTGTTGCAGTTCAATGTATTTTTGTCGTCCACGCTCTACCGTAACCTTAGTAAGCTTCAGCTCGCGAAGATCGCGTGATACCGTAGCCTGTGTCACATTGTATCCACTCTCGTTCAGGAGACGGGCAATCTCTTCCTGGGTTTCTATTTCATTTTCTGCAATCAGCTCCAATATTTTTGCCTGTCTGCTTACCTTCATACTCCAACCTTTCTAGAAAGCTTCGCTTCCCCAACGTAACTTTGTCTGTAATGCCTTATAAAACCGGTTCTTTTCAAATCGTATCAGCTTCGCACTCAACTCAGATCGTGACAGCACAATCCGATCTCCCACCTGAAGATTGCTGAAGTACTCACCGTCTACGGTTGCAATCGCCTCTTCCTCCTGCGTCTTACGACTTCGGATAACTTCTATCTCAATCTTATCATCTGCCGATATCACAAGACTTCGTTCACTCAAAGAATGCGGACAAATTGGCGTAATCACAAACATATCCACACCCGTTGCAACGACCGGACCACCTGCCGACAGATTGTAAGCCGTCGAACCGGTCGGCGTCGATACCAATAATCCGTCACCGGTATAAACCTGCAACGGCATCCCGTTAATGTATAATTGCAGACGAATCAGACGTGAAAAACCGCTTCGCGCAACAACCACATCATTAAGACCATGAACCTGCTCACCGCCTGCTTCGGCTTTGAGCAGAATATGCTCCTCTATCATATAGTCATCGGCAACCAAACGCCGGACAGCTTCCCTCAGCTCTCCGGTCTCAACCTCCGTCAGAAAGCCCAGCGTCCCAAGATTCACTCCCAAAATCGGAATTCCTCTCTCTGCCAAATCCCGTGCTGCATGAAGCAAAGTGCCGTCACCACCTAATACAATCGCACAATCCGTCCCCTCCGGAATCTCAGCAGCATCCGTATAAGCGCCTTCTACGCTGTTTTCCGCACGGAAACACTCGCAGCCAAACTCCTTCAGATACCGTTCTACTTCACAGGTAATAGAAAGTTCGTTGTCCTTATTCTGATTGGTTATAATACAGAATCTTCTCATGCAATTCTCCCACCGTTACCTGCATAGAATTATAATTATACATTAAATTTTGATTATTTTATCATATATGCAAATATTTGACAAGCATCTAACGTTACACGACACTGCCTTTTTTCAGTTCTTCATGGGATTGGGAAACCAACGCTTTCAAGCTTTCATCATCCGGTCGTTCTGTAGCTTCGCCCGTATTCTGTAAGAACATCAGATACTCAATATTTCCTTCGGTTCCCCGAATCGGCGAAAAGGTCACATCTTTTACCACAAAACCAAGCTCACAAGTAAATCCCAATACCTGCTGCAAAACTTCCAGATGCGTTTCTGCCTCTCTTACGATACCTTTTTTCCCTACTTTTTCACGTCCCGCTTCAAACTGTGGCTTAATCAAGCATACCAGTTCCGCCTTTTCTGAAAGCAGAGCCTTGACCGGAGGCAGAACCAGCTTCAAGGATATAAAAGATACATCAATTGTAACAAAATCAATCTTATCCAGAATCATCTCGGGAACCACATTACGGATATTGGTCTTCTCCATTGAGATTACACGTTCATCATTGCGTAATTTCCATACGAGCTGATTGGTTCCGACGTCAATGGCATATACCTTCTGTGCACCGTTCTGCAGCATACAGTCCGTAAAACCGCCGGTAGATGCACCAACATCCATACATGTTTTTCCTTCCAGACGGATATCGTGAAGCTCCACCATCTTTTCCAGCTTATATCCTCCACGACTTACATACTTCATCGGTGTGCCACGCAGTTCGATCCTGCACTCTTCCTTAAACATACTTCCTGCTTTATCTTCTCTTTGACCATCTACAAACACTTCACCGGCCATAATCAGTGCTTTTGCTTTTTCCCTGGACTCTACCATCCCACGGTTTACCAACATTACATCCAAACGTTCTTTCACAGTTCTTCTAAAATCCTTTCCGCAACGGAAGCTGCATCAATTCTTGTATCAGCTCGTAATTCTGCCGGAGTTCCCTGCTGTAAAAAGCTGTCCGGCAGACTGATATTAAGATGCTTTGGTCTGTTCGGGCAAGCCTCATACAACACAGAAGCAGCCCATTCACCAAATCCGCCCCGTTT
>JAZSIB010000258.1:0-4322 GCA_045533585.1 Lachnospiraceae bacterium
CAGCTCCACCCCGGATAAATCCACACTGGTCAGGTGGGGATTCAGCGGCTTATCTGCGCCCGGATTGGCAACGACCCATATCTCCAGACTCTGTATCGTACTGATGGCTGAGATATAAGTCAGACCATTGCTGATATCACCATTTCTCTGATACTCCTGGACCTGCTTTGCGATGCCTTGCGCCTGCTGCAACAAACGGCTTCGGTTGTTCTCAATATCAAGTTTACGGTACAGGCTGATAAATACAACACCGGTAATCAGGGCAAACAATATCATAATCAGAGCATAGTTCAAGAACACCCTGAACAACACTCTGTCTTTCATCCGTACCCGGCCTTGTGCCTGTTCCTTCACCAATCTTTCCTCCACCTTTGTTCCCTTATTTGTTACTCTTCAATCTCAAACTTATATCCGACGCTCCATACCGTCTTGATTGCCCACTTCGGATGCTCTTCTTTATCAATCTTGCTGCGCAGACGCTTGATATGGGAATCCACCGTTCTGCTGTCACCAAAATAATCAAAGCCCCAAAGGCTGTCCAGAAGATTATCGCTGGTAAACACCTTGTTCGGATTCGATGCCAGCGTCCACATCGTCTCAATCTCTTTTTTGGTCAATGCTATCTTTTTCTTATTGATATAAAGTGTATACTCTTCCAGATTGATGGTAAGATTGTCCACGGTCAAAATATTCGCAGATGCGCTGTCCGGACTTTTCTTAACCATACGGCGCAGCACCGCTCTGACACGTGCCATAACCTCGCTCGGACTGAACGGCTTTACGATATAATCATCCGCACCGATATCCAATCCCATGATTCGTTCAAAGTCCTCACCTCTTGCCGTAATCAGAATGACCGGCGTATCCGACTTGGCACGAATCTTGCGGCATACCTCGTAGCCGTCCTCCTTCGGCATCATTACATCCAGCAAAACAACTGCAGGGTTATACTGATTAAAAAGCCGCAGGGCTTCTTCTCCGTCACTGGCAACAATCGGCTCAAACTCTTCTTTTCTCGCATAAGCAGAGAGCACATTTGTAATATCACGGTTATCATCTGCAATCAACATATACTGCATCGTTACCCCTCCTTACTGTCTCTGACTGTGTCCTGTTTCACACTTATTATATGTGATTTTGGGTTATCTGACAAGCCTGTTTTCCAAGCCCGCACTTCTTCAAAAATGTTACGGGAATGGCTTATTTTTGCCATTATTCTGACAAAACTTGCTTATATGATAGCGTGTAGGATGTGACACAAATTGCAACACGGAACCTTGGGAGGACTTTTTTATGTGTAAAGGATATCCCAAAAACTACATAAGAATGCTCGGACTTGTATTAGTTCTGGTTTTGACCTTAGGTGTATTTGCTACGCCCGTTTATGCACAGGCGGCAGCACCCGAGCTCAAGCTGAATGTAAAGACAAAGACCCTGGTTACCGAGAAAACCTATCAATTAAAGGTCTATAATCTTGCAGACACCCAGACGGTTACCTTCAAGTCCGACCATCCGGAGTTTGCTTCCGTAGATGAAAACGGACTCGTAAGCGCAAACGCTGTCGGAACGGCAATCATTACCGCTACGGTTAAACATGCCGCCAAGACAGTAAAACAGCTCGAGTGCGAAATCACCGTAGGACCGCCGGCAATTAGTGTTAAGCTGACACAGCCGACGATTATCCTCATGGATGGACGCAAAGCATTACTGAAGACAATCCTTCAACCACTGAACACCGTGGAAAATGTGAAATTCTCCAGTCTTGACAACCTTATCGCAAGCGTTAGCTCAGCCGGACGTGTTACTGCCCGCTCTATCGGCACAACATACATAGTGGCAGCCATCAATAATGGAAAGTACGACACCTGTCAGGTCATCGTCGTTGACGAAGAATCCTACCAGGCTCTGCTCGACAATCCTGACATTGATCCGCTCACACTGATTCCGCTTGAGACCAACGATCCGGAGTCTTCTGACAACGAAACCGCTCCGACTGATACTTCTACCGTAACAGAACCAGCTGCATCTGAGTCCGATACAGAGGCTGTAACTACTGCCCCGCTTGAGAGCGAAGATACTGCAGGAACTGAGAAGACAGATGATGTCAGTCCGATCGAATCCGTTGATACTAAGACTGAGGTTGTAAGTGACAAAACGGAGGCAGGTTCCGACGTAAATAAGGCAGCAAAATAACTGCTGTTTTGTTTCTGTATTTATGTAAGGATGTCATAAGAGCCCGAACCGGCGCCGGTTCGGGCTCTTTTTTTTAACTAAACATTCCTCCCAGAACACCACCGGGAAGAACTGCAAGCAATACTTCAACATAATCTCTGATTCCCGGCATTACCGTTTCCTGCGTTCCGGACTTTGCACACAACATGGAAATCACCACAAACACGGTAAAATACACTGCGCCCAGTGCCAGTCCCCATAGAAAACGTTTTTTCTTTACCATCCTGCCAAGCACAAACGCTCCTGCAAACGGTCCCAACACATAGATTGCTACCATTAGAATCCCGCTTACCGTCTTTGATATGCTTGTATTGTACAGCAGGACTGTCAGCAACAACAGCAGCAGAACCGTCGTCACTGCCGCCACTGCCATCGCGACTGCCATAGATACCAAAGGATTTTTTTGCTCTCCTTCTGCGAATCTGTCTTTCCTGTTTGCCATTTTCTTTTTCCGTTCCTAATATGTACTTTTTATAGCTTATGCACATTGTCCGTTGAATATGTGCTTTTCTTCCTACTCCGTTGCAAGCTGCAGCATTCTGTGATAAGCTGTTGCCAGAAAGGGTGATTCCTATGAAATACATTGACTTACATGTTCACAGCACATATTCCGACGGAACTAACACTCCTGCTGAGTTGGTTACTCTTGCAAGCAACGCCGGGCTCTCCGCCATCGCACTGACCGACCACGATACAATCGACGGCATCCGTGCAGCTCAGACTGCTGCCGCTTCTTCTGCTGCATCCGCTTCTCTTCGTATCATACCCGGGGTTGAATTGTCTGCCGCATACAAAGAAAGAGACATCCATATTCTCGGTCTTTTTATCGACCCGGAAGATGCCGCTTTGTCCAATGCCTTGAAGACCGCCCGCGAAAACCGTCGTCAGCGTAACCTTACCATGCTGCAGCGCCTATGCGACGCCGGTTATCCTTTGACAGAAGACGAACTGCAGAACGGTACCGATACCTCCTGCATCGGTAGAATGCATTTTGCCAATGCACTTGTGTCACGCGGCTATGCTAAGGATACCGCAGAGGTCTTCCGCCGTTTTATCGGTACAGACAGTCCTTACTACGTTCCGCGTGAATTCATCACGCCCCGGGATGCCATTTCCCTGATTCACTCTGCCGGCGGACTGGCAATCCTTGCACATCCGCTGCTTTACCATCTGGAACGTCCGGAGCTGGAGCAACTGATATATCAATTGAAAGACTACGGTCTTTCCGGTCTGGAGGCTGTCTATACCACAAATTCCAATGAAGATGAGCAGTATCTTCGTACCTTTGCTTCCCGAAACGAACTGCTTATCTCCGGCGGTTCTGATTACCATGGTGCAAACAAGCCCCACATCAGCCTCGGTATCGGACGTGGCAATCTGCGCATCCCGGAAGCGATATTGACACAACTTGAACAAGCCCGCTCCAAATAAAAACAAAAATCCCCGCTCCATTGATTCCCAATTGTACGGAATCTGATGAAACGGGGATTCTTCATTCACTTAATCTGTCAGAAAGCAATTATGCCTCTTCCTTCTGTGCCTTTTCAATCTCAACTACTGCGGTCTTCTTCATCGGGATACGGCAGTTCTTATTGTTACCGAACTCTACGATGATAACTTCTTCCATAACATCGATGATTACACCGTAGAACCCACTGGTGGTAAGTACGCTGTCACCGATTTCCAGAGAAGACATCAGCGCCTGCTGCTGCTTCTGCCGCTTCTTCTGCGGACGGTAAAACATAAAGTAAACTACAAGACCCAGAATTACAATCCAGCCAAACAGATACAGATAAGAGCCTGTGGTCGGTGCTCCTGCAGCCTGGGTTGCTGCTAATAATGCTGCAAATTTCATACTAAATTCTCCATTCTCTTAATTTTCTTTACTCATCAGCCCCTCAAGTTTTTTCTTCTTGTAAGCTGCAAAGTTTCCTTCATCCAATGCGTCTCGGATTTCTGTCATCATTGTATTATAGAAATACAGATTATGCAAGACCATAAGGCGCATCCCAAGCATTTCTCCTGCCTTCAGGAGATGACGGATATAGGCACGGCTGTGGTTGCAGCATGCCGGACATTGACAGCCCTCT
>JAZSIB010000155.1:0-15225 GCA_045533585.1 Lachnospiraceae bacterium
GTTGTAGGCGGTATCCACGGACGTAACCGTCTGATGGGTAACAGTCTCCTGGATATCATCGTGTTCGGCCGTAATGCGGGCAAGAATGCGTCTGAAAAGGCAAAGAGCGTACAGACCGGTGCTCTGACTCTGGAGCATGTAAATGCGTTCGAGAATGAGCGTAAGGCTGCCGGCGTAACGGAGGAGTCAGTTTCTCCGAAGCTGTTGCCGGATTATACCAGGAAAGAGAAGTAAGATAAATACGCACCATCGGTGCAGATGCGAAAAGGGCTACTGCAGTCAACCTGCCGTAGCCCTTGCTCACTCTATGAAACTGTCTTACAGCTGCTTTACATACGACTCAATTACCTTGATGTTGGTATTCAGCGTATCCATCGTTGCCGAAATCTCTTCCAATGCAGCCGCCTGCTGAATAATGGAGTCCGAAGTCGCCTTAGACTTCTCGCTCACGTTGTTTACCTGCTCATCCACACCACCAAGCATAGAGCTGATTTCCTTAGCGGACTGCGTGGTATTGTTAGACATACGTTCAATCTCGCCTGCCACTACTGCAAAGCCTTTACCTGCCTGCCCTGCTCTTGCTGCCTCGATGGATGCATTCAGACCCAGCATCTTGGAAGAATTGCTTATCTTATTAATTACTGCAAGGATGCCGTTCATCTTTGCCGTCTCATCCAACAGCTTCGTCATCATTCCATATATCTCTTGGTTGTTTTCGGATACGTTCTGAATCTCTGCAGTAATTCCGCTGACTGCTTCTGCAACCTGCTCCATCTGTGCAGATAAGGTCGCGATTGCATCCTTCACACCCTTAATCTTCTCAATACTCTTTGCGATCATCAGACAGCCGACTACCTCGCCATCCTCCCACAACGGAATTGCATAGGACATAAACGGAACCCCGTATACATGCGGTGGAACCTCTCTTCTCGTTCTCTCACGGGACGCCATTACCATACCCGGTGTACTTCCTGCGGGGAACGGCTCGCCAAGCGTACACGTTACCGGAATCTCTTCACAGGGCTGGTTATAGATAAACGCCTCAGTATTGGTAACTGCTACCGATACCGGTTCATCAATAAACAACGGAATATACGGTGCAATATCTATAAAATGTCGTAAAACTGCTTTTTCGTTTGATATATCCATAACCTTCTCCTTTTGCAATTATGCTTCCCCATTTCATTGTTGTGCCCTTCCGGCATCTGTATGCTCTCAGGCACAGTCCCATAAGTAACGCATAGATACTGCGCCACCGTATAAAACTATATCATACTTCACTCAATTTTCCAATTCTTTTTTCATAAGCAACGCACAAAATAAAAAATCATCCCCACTGTTTCTCTGCGGATGATTTTTTACAATCACACCCTATCCGGAATATGACGTATGATATTCTTATTAATTCGTATCAGGAAGAATGCAGTCACAAGCAACGACACCACCTCTGCTATCGGGAACGCCCACCAAACCAGAGCAAGACCACCGATACGTGCCATGATAAATGCAACCGGTATCAATACAACCAACTGTCTCGCAACGGATACAAACAGACTGTACATTCCGTTTCCAAGCGCCTGAAACAGCGATAAACCGATAATACAGAACCATGCAACCAGGAAGTGCCATGCAATAATTCGAAGCGCCGGTACTCCAAGCGTCAGTAACGTATCGTCACCGGTATCAAAAATTAGTAACAGCTTGTCCGGAATCAGTTCAAACAACGCAAACCCGATTAACAACGAGAAAAATGCATACATCATGCTAAGTTTTACCGTCTTAATCAGACGACTCCGTTTTCCCGCGCCATAGTTATACGCGAGAATCGGAATCATGCCGTTGTTAATACCGAACACCGGCATAAAGAACAGACTCTGCAGCTTAAAATATACGGTAAACACCGCTACCGAATCCGGATTCAATCCGGTCAGAATCTTATTCATACAGAAGTTCATAACCGAACCGATGGACTGCATAACCATCGTCGGAAGACCTACTACATAGATTCTCTTGATGATTTTCCATTCGGGACGGAATCTTCGCAGGTCAATCTGTATCTCTTCATTCTTAAAGTGGTTCAGAAGAACAGCCACAGTCGCCGCACAAATCTGACCAATCACCGTCGCAAGTGCCGCTCCGGCAACCTTCATCTCCGGCATACCAAAATATCCGAAGATAAAGATCGGGTCCAGAATAATATTGATAATCGCACCCGTCATCTGTGCTATCATCGAGTAGAAAGTACGTCCGGTAGACTGTAAGAGGCGCTCAAACATTACCTGTGTCAGTACAGCTCCTGCACCGATATATACAATACGAAGATACTGGGTTCCGTAAGTCAGTGCGAGTCCGGTACCACCCTGCGACTGAATCAAAGTCTCTGCAAGAAAAAGTCCTGCCAACAGGAAGATGATGTATGCCACGCCAACCAAAAATACTGCATGGTTTGCCGTCTTCTTTACCGTCTCGTGATCCTTCTCCCCAAGTGCTTTTGACAGCATCGCGTTAATACCAACTCCGGTACCGCCGCTTACCGCAATCAGAAGCATCTGGAACGGGAACGCAAGTCCCACAGCAGTCAGTGCAGCCGTTCCACCGGTACTACCAACGGTTGCTGCCGTATCCTGGATTCTGGCAACAAAGATACTATCTACAATGTTGTAACACGCCTGTACAAACATCGACGCTACCATCGGCAACGCCATATTAATCAGAAGTTTGTTTACGGGCATAACGCCCATCTTGTTTTCTTTCACTGGTTCATTTTGAACCTGTACATTTGCTTCACTCATGTTTCCTCACTCCGAGAACTGTCCACATCCAATCAACTCCGTATTCTATCACAAGCATCCGATTGAACTCTTAATTCTCTTCCAATTGTACTTTTTCAGAGTATCTGCTGTGTCAAAGCAGTAGTCTTTTGACTGCAGATATAAGACTGCAAGACAGCATTATACCCTTATCTTTCGCGGAAAACAAGTAGGAACAAGGCATTATTTAAACTATATAAAACTTTAACATAAAATGATTTGACATAAGAAACGAACAGTAGTATACTTACGCAGGACATTGTTAATAAAATAACACATCGTAAGAAAGGCTAGGTAAATTATCATGAGTTTATTTGGCGGCGTTGTTACCATCTCAGGCGTATCTTTCCTGATGTTTTCCGTACTAATTATCGCAGTACTCGGTTATGCGCTCGGACGCATTACCATTAAGGGGATTTCTCTTGGCACTGCCGGAGCATTTATCATTGCTCTTGTATACGGCATACTCTTTTCCGATAAAATCAGTTCTGCGGTTACACAGAAGCTCGCAGACGGAACAGTCGTTGATATCAGTTCCAATGCCTTAAAGATTGTAGAGACGGTAGGACTTATTTTCTTCGTTACTGCAGTCGGCTTCATCGCAGGACCTACTTTCTTCAAGGATCTGAAAAAGAATTTCAAATCCTACATCCTGCTCGGTCTGGTTATCATCCTTTCCGGCGGTCTTACCTGCGTAGCATGTTACTTCATCGGAAAAGGCGCAGAAGCCAATCCAAAGGAGTTCGTTGCAATGCTTGCAGGCCTGCTCTCCGGTGCACTCACCAGTACCCCTGCCTTCTCCGCAGCGAAAGCTACCGTAGACCCGGCATTTGAAGCAGCCGTTACCGTAGGCTACGGTATCGCATATCTCTTCGGCGTTGTCGGTGTAGTGCTCTTCGTACAGCTGATTCCGAAGATTACCCGTGCCGACATGGACGCAGAACGTGCAAAACTTGTCGTCGCAGAGACCAGCAAGAAGACCGAATACAAAGGCAAGCTCTTCGATATGGATAACTTCGGCATCATGGCATTTGCCCTTGCTGCTGTTGTCGGTATCTTCGTCGGAGCTATTAAAATCCCGCTCTCCGGTCAGGGACTTTCCGGAACTACCTTCTCCCTTACAACAACCGGCGGCGCACTGATTACCGCTCTGGTATTCGGCCACTTCGGTCACATCGGACCGATCAGCCTCAAAGTAGAAAAACGCGTCCTCGAAGTATTCCGCGAACTCGGACTCCTCCTGTTCCTTATCGGAGCCGGCATCGCCGGAGGCACTAAGTTCATCCAATACTTCCAGCCGATTTACTTTGTATACGGCGTTGTTCTTACTATCGTACCGATGATTATCGGATACATCTTTGCCGTATATGTATTAAAATTCAGCCTGTTCAACGCCCTCGGTTCCATCACCGGCGGCATGACCAGTACCCCCGCACTCGGAACCCTCATCAACGTATCAAAATGCGATAACATCGCATCCGCATACGCAGCAACCTATCCGATTGCTCTCATCTCAGTCGTACTTGTAACACAGCTGATTATTATCCTGCTATAGTCAAGACACAGCAATAATCTAATTCAGCCTAAAAACATTAGAAGCTGTCACTTTTGTGGCAGCTTCTTTTCTCTCTCTTATATCGTGTAGCGGATTCATTGTTTCGAGGTCCGTAACAGCGTAATAATTTGCTTCCGGCTATTACAGAAGAAGGGACAGGCATTTCAATTCGATAGTTGTGACTGTAAAGTGACGCCGACACTTATATTTTGTCAAGCAAAGCGAAGACGAAATATTTAGTGGCGCTGCGTCACGATCCAAGTGAGAACGGGTCACAACTATGAATTGCAATGACTGTCCCTTCGACAAGTCAATTCATTTCCAGACGCAAATTATTACGCTGTTACGGACCGACAACAAATCAATCCTTCTTAATCATCTTTCCACCACGTTTGGAAACAACATCAAAGATAACTGCTGCGAGAAGTACCAGACCCTTAACAACCTTCTGCCAGTTCTGGTCAACGCCCATCAGGGACATACCAAGGTTAATAACACCCATCAGCACCGCACCGATGATAACGCCCGGAACTGTACCAATTCCGCCGTATGCGGAAGCACCACCAATGAAACATGCACCAATTGCATCCATCTCATAGTTCTGTCCGTAAGTCGGCTGTGCCGAAGACAGACGTGCGATGGTTACCATACCTGCAAGTGCTGCAAGGAATCCCATGTTGGTGTACGCAAGGAAGTATACCTTGTTGGTATTGATACCGGAAAGCTTAGTAGCCTTCTCATTACCGCCTACTGCATAGAAGTAACGGCCGGTCTTGGTATTGGAAGTAATATAACCATATACAAGAACCACAATACCTACCCAGATTAATACGGTCGGGATACCTTTATGACGCGCCAGCTGGAATGCAAACGCGATGATTACTGCTACGATAATTGCCATCTTAACGACGGTAGAAGTCATGGACTCTACTTCATAACCTTTCTTCACCTTATCGTTACGGCTCTTTAACTGCAGGAAGATATAAATCATAGCAATTAAGATACCAACTGCAAGACAGGTTATGTTAATGCTTCCGCCTCCTAAGAAATCCGGAATATAACAATTTGCACCACCACCGAAAATCTTTACGAAGAGCTCACATTCCTTAATAGAAACGGTAAGACCATCGAGCACTACGTTACTGAGACCACGGAATGCCAGCATACCCGCAAGTGTTACAATGAACGGTGGGATACGTACGTATGCAATCCAGAATCCCTGGAACGCACCGATTGCCGTTCCAACTACAAACATGATGAGAACTGCAAGGAACATGTTCATTCCGTGATTTACCATCAACACTGCACCAATTGCACCTACGAAACATACAACCGAACCAACAGAAAGGTCGATGTTACCACCGGTCAGGATACAAAGTAACATACCGGTCGCCAGAATAAACACGTATGCATTCTGCGAAATCAAACTACTTACGTTCATCGGACGGAGCAGATTACCGCCGGTTCCGAAGGTGAAGTATGCCACTACGATAATCAGCACGAATATCATGGCATATTTTCTAATAAAATCTTTTGTTTGTATATTTCCTACTTTAACTTTTCCCATGCTTACTCTCCTTTTCTTTCGGAACTTAAAATCTGTGCCATAATCTTTTCCTGTGTTGCCTCCGCTCCGGAAAGCTCACCAACCATCTTTCCTTCGCTCATAACATAGATTCTGTCACACATACCTAAGATTTCCGGTAATTCCGAAGAAATCATGATAACGGATTTTCCTTCTGCAACCAACTGGTTGATAATACAGTAAATCTCGTACTTCGCACCAACGTCGATACCTCTGGTCGGCTCATCCAGGATCAAAATATCCGGCTCTGCAAACATCCACTTTGCAAGGAGTACCTTCTGCTGGTTACCACCGCTTAAGTTACCTACATTCTGTTCTACGGACGGACACTTCGTCTTTAGCTTCTTATTAATCTCAACCGCCGCCGCATACTCTTTATCCTTATCAATTGCAAACCGTGTGGATACTGCATCTAAGTTTGCCAAGGTTGTATTTACCTTAATCGGGTTACTTAAAATCAGTCCGTTACCCTTTCGGTCTTCCGTTACATAAGCAAGCTTGTGCTTAATGGCTTCTTCAACGGAATTCAGTTGAACTTCCTGTCCTTTGATAAAGAGCTGACCACTGATATTGTCTCCATAGCTCTTACCGAACAGACTCATTGCAAGCTCGGTTCGACCTGCACCCATCAGACCGGAGATACCGACAACCTCGCCACGCTTTACATTCATGCTTACGTTGTCAACCACCTTACGTTCACTGTACAGCGGATGGTATACGTTCCAATCCTTAACTTCCATCATGACTTCGCCCACGTTACTCTCACGCTTCGGGAATCGGTCAGACAGGTCACGACCTACCATGCCTTTAATGATACGTGCTTCCGATATGTCATCTACCTTCTTATCCAGAGTCTCAATCGTGGAACCGTCACGGATAACCGTTATCTTATCTGCCACATAAGAAATCTCGTTCAGCTTATGGGAGATAATAATCGAAGTCAGACCTTCTTTTTTCAGCTTCAGCATCAGATCAAGGAGCGCCTTGGAGTCCTCTTCGTTCAAAGATGAAGTCGGTTCATCCAGAATCAGAAGCTTTGCATTCTTTGCCAGAGCCTTCGCAATCTCAACCAGCTGTTGCTTACCTACACCTATATCTTTAATCAAGACCTGCGGAGACTCTGACAGACCAACCGTCTTTAACAGCTTCGCCGCACTGTCGTAAGTTTCGTTCCAATTAATCTTTAAGTTGGTTCCTCTCTCATTACCCAGGAACATATTTTCCGCAATTGTCATATACGGAACCAGCGCAAGCTCCTGATGAATGATAACGATACCCTTTGCTTCACTATCCTTTATCTTGGAGAACTGACACACCTCTCCGTCATAAAGAATATCACCTTCATAAGTTCCGTAAGGATAGATACCGCTCAACACATTCATCAACGTGGATTTACCGGCACCATTCTCACCAACGAGAGCATGAATCTCGCCCTCTTCCACCTGTAAATTAACATTGTCAAGTGCTTTCACGCCAGGGAACGTTTTGGTTATGCTTTTCATTTCAAGTAATATCTTCGCCAATTGTATCCCTCCAAAATCGTAATAAAAATGTTACCCCTTTACGAATATAGCAGGCGGGTGATATCCCCGCCTGCATATCATTATGTTTCTTTTAATTCAATCTGAAATTACTTTAACTGATCCTCAGTGTAGTACTTGGAGTCAATTAAGAGCTGCTTGTAGTTATTGATGTCTGCAAATACCGGCTCGCAAAGGTAGGACGGAATAATACCGGTACCATTGTCGTAAGTCTTGGTATCGTTAACCGGAGCTTCTTTTCCAAGCATGATAGCGTCAACCATCTCTACAACCTTGGAAGCAAGAGTACGGGTATCCTTGAAGATAGACATAGACTGCTTTCCAGCGATCATGTTCTTAACGTTAGCGATATCACAGTCCTGACCGGTGATGATCGGCCAAGCGCCGGTGTAGTTAGCTTCCAGAGCATTGGTAACGCCCATAGCGGTGGAGTCATTGTTAGCCATAACAGCATCAAGCGTGGTGCCATCAGCGTAGTTTGCTGCGATGATAGCATCAAATCTAGCCTGTGCGGTCTCGGTAGACCAGTTAGCGGTTGCTACGGTAGCAAAGTCGGTCTGACCGGACTTAACAACGAGCTGACCATTGTCGATGTACTTCTGGAGAACGTCCATAGCACCACCGAAGAAGAATCTTGCATTGTTATCACCCGGGTCACCGGTAACAAGCTCGATATTGAACGGTCCCTTGCCATCCTTAAGACCAAGCTGCTGCTCGATATACTCGCCCTGCTTCGTACCTACCATGTAGTTATCGAAGGTTGCGTAGTATGTAACAGCGTCAGAGTTCATGATCAAACGGTCGTAAGCGATAACCTTAACGCCTTTTTCCTTAGCCTGTGCAAGAACAGTACCAAGAGAATCACCATCGATGGAAGCGATAACGAGAAGCTTGCATCCGGAGTTAATCATGTTCTCAATCTGAGAAACCTGAGTAGCAATATCGTTTGCTGCGTACTGAAGGTCAACGGTGTAACCAGCCTCTTCAAGCTGTGCCTTCATGTTTGCGCCGTCCTGGTTCCATCTCTGGAGATCCTTAGTAGGCATTGCTACACCAACTTTTTTGTCGGAGTTGCCACCTGCACCACATCCAACAAACATGGACATTGCAAGAACAACTACAAGAAGTAAACCAAGTAATTTTTTCATGTTTTCCCTCCATAAAATAATATTTTCAAATTGCAAACCTACAATTTGATTACGAAGTAAGGATACCATAATTACAGTAGGAATAACTTGCAACATTCTTCAAATTTTCAATTCTGTATTGTATCACGCACTTGTTCTTTTAGCATTTTTTTGCGCTTTTGCACGATATTTTCTAATTTGTCCTATTCCGCCCCTTCATCGGGAAGATTTCGGTATACATCTTCCTTCCGATGAAATCCGCTCGCGATAATCACTTCATTCATATTCTCTTTGGTTACCGCAATCGGCTCCAGACGGACATACGGCACCTTATATGCTCCACTCTCTATCATTCCGGTTTCTTCTTCGAGTGGCTCTCCCTTTGCCAGCTTTACGGCACAAACAGCAGCCTGTCTTGCCAGCTTCTCCACCGGTTTATATACCGTCATCAGCTGTGTTCCCTCAACGATACGCTGACACGCCTCCAGGTCTGCATCCTGTCCTACTACCGGTCTGTCTCCGGCAAGTCGCGTTACGGACAGCGCAGAGGCAACCTGCGTTGCAATATTATCATTGCCGCACATGATAGCATCTGCTTTATCCACGATTCCTACATTATTGTAGATATATTCTGCAGCAATTTCCGCTCTCCAGCTATCCGCATGAACGGAATCCAGTATCGTAACCGAATTTTCTTCCATCACTTTACGGAACCCCCCCTCAACCAGAGGTACATTATTATCTGTCAACGGACCTCCCAGCATCAGTACGGATTTTTCCGTCAGTCCTTCCTTTATCAGTTCTTCTGCCATCAAAGTTCCAACCATCTCGTTATCAAATGAGATATACAGATCCAATTCCACATCGGTAATCAAGCGGTCATAAGCGATTACTTTAATCCCCTTCTCCCTTGCTTTCTTCACCTGCTCGGTTAACCCCTCCGAATCCGTACAAACGATAACAATTACATCAAGCTCTTTTTCGATAAAATACTCGATCTGATTTTTCTGCTCTTCCAGATTACCGTTTGCATTCTGCACGTTTACCTCTGCTCCCAGCTCCTTCGCAACTGAAACAAACACATCTCTCTCTCTGATCCACCGTTCAATAACAAAGGAGTCAAAGCTCATTCCGATTTGTATCTTATCTTCCTGTACCTGGGGAGGATTTACTTCGCGTCCTTCACTTTGTCCACAGGATACCGTACTTCCAAGCAATATAATCAACAGACAAAACATTCCGCATCTTTGCAGTATCCTTCGATTCCGCCGCTGCTTTCTCATCCTTTTTTCCTGCTTTCTTTATATTCTGTCGGTGTTACACCTACGTTTTTCTTAAAGGTTCTGCTGAAATAATTCGGGTCTGAATACCCTACCATTGCGCAAATTTCTTTCATCGAGTATTCGGATGCATCCAGCAACTCTTTTGCCTTATTAATACGGATTGCGGTCAAATACTCGATAAAGTTTTCTCCGGTATCTTCTTTGAATAATTTGCTGAAATAATACGGACTGATATTTACAATACGCGATACATCGTCCAACGAGAGGTCTTTCGCGAAGTTTGTCTGTAGATACGCTTTTGCCGTCTCTATGATACTGTTTGACTTCTCGGTTCTTTTGTTGATAACGTTCCGGCAGGCAGCCATAATCTTATCCGAAAACCACTCCCGCAATGCTGCCGGTTCCTGTGTCGCCATTATAAAAGGAAGATAATCCTGACGGGAACGGAACTGATACGTCATACCGCCTTTTTCATATGCCAGATGCTCCGCCCACAGAACAAACTCCAACACCTTAGTCCGGATTTCCATCAGACTATCCGGATAAGACTCTGTCATCCAATCAAAATACTGTCTTGCGCAGGATACGGCATTGTTCATCTCGCCCTGTTCTACCGCTTCGAACAGTTTATGCTCCAGCTCCACCGGATAATCCGTTTCATATTCACAGCCGATCGGGAGGTCCTCCACATGCGCAACGCTTCCGGTCGTAATGGCAAGGGCACTCAATGCCTCCTGATAGGAATCCGACATATCTTTAAAATCTTTCTCTCTCCCGATTCCGATACGACAACTCAGATCCAGTCGTTTCCTAAGCTCACGTACCAACTCCCGCGCCTTTTCAATCTGCTCAATACGTTCGTTATAATCCAGTTCACCACTGTACGGCACCATAACCGCCAGAGTATTTCCCATCACACTTCCGACCATGGCATGAAAATACTCTTTAATCAATGAACGGATTTCCTGATAATTCCGATGAAGCTTCACACTGCTGCCAACCGCATTCGTCATATAACTTCCCTGCTGCTCATCCCCACACATCAGTGCCAGCATATATGCCTTATCTTCTTCTATACTCAGCATCGTCTTATAACTGTCAATGCTTTCTGTAATCCGGTCCTGCATCAGGATGCTGTAAATCAAGCCATTTTCAATGATGGGAATCACCGTCTCCATCTTTTCTTTATTAATCAGGTCGGTACTTCTTTTTTGCCGTTCCTCGTCTACAATTGCCATCGCCTGTTTCAGCACTGTGACAATCTTTGTCCGCTCCATCGGTTTTGATATATATTCCATTACCCCAAGTTTGATGGACTCTTTTGCATAGTCAAACTTGTCATACGCCGACATTACGATAAAGATAACGCTGTTGTTATTCTTGCGGATTTCTTTCATTGCTTCGATTCCGTTAATCCCCGGCATCTGGATATCCATTACTGCAATATCCGGTCGGAACGTCTCCGCCAGCTCAATTACGCTTCTTCCGGTCTTGGCAAACTCCACAACACAGTCATTCCCAAATTCTTTTTCTATGATGAACTTCAGCGAATCAATTACGATTCCCTCGTCATCTGCCAACATAATTTTGTACATAGCGCCTCACATTCTGATTTTACATCTGTAAATACAATATTACTTCCGTACCTTTTCCTTCCCCTTCGCTTACAATCGTCACTACATCTTCAATTCCCTGAAACAGCCTGAGCCGCGCGATTACATTGTCCATCCCAATGCCATTGTGGGAACCGTTTGCCGTATTTTCCGCTTGTCCTGTTCCGTGTAATATCTTGTGTATGGTTTCCTCTGTCATTCCCACACCGTTATCGCAGATGCTGACACATACCACATCATCAATCCGATACACCTTCAGCAGGATTTTCCCTTCTCCCGACATCTCACGAATACCGTGATTTACACAGTTTTCTACGATAGGCTGCAAAATCATACTCGGCATGGAAGTCTGCAACAAGGTTTCATCTACTTCCTTCTCATAGTGTATCTCACCGGAGAAACGTACATTCAAAATATAGATATAATTATCTACCAGCTCCAGTTCATCCTTGAGCGTTACCAGCGTATCGCCACGCTTTACATTATAACGGAAAAAATCCGCCATATTCTGCACATACCGATATGTCCGCTCCGCATCCTCCAGCATTGCCAGCTGTGCACCCGCATTCAATGAATTAAACAGGAAGTGAGGATTTATCTGCGCCTGCAGATATTTGAGCTGTGCATCCTTCAGATGCGTTTCCATCATCAGCTCTTTCTCCTTCAGTTCACGTTCCACCTCCATCTGTTCCCGTATCCGTTCGATATAACGCCGGATGCTGCTTACCATCTGGTTAAATGCCCGCGTCACTATGCCGATCTCATCCTGTGCCTGCACCGGCAGTTCCTTTACTTCAAAATTACCTTTTGCCACAGCATCTGCCTGTACCGCAAGTGTCATCAGCGGCTGTATCATCGCCCCGGTCAGGCGGGTAATCAGTACCACATTTCCCATAATAACAAGGAAAATAACGATTACGCTGGCCGTCTCAAAATATCCGAATGCACGGATTAACATACTATATTCTTCTGAATTTCTCTTAAACTGCTCCGTATTCAGACTTTCAATATATTCATGTATATTTTCATAAAGCTCCGTTGCACTTTCATAACGCTGACGGTATTTCTCTACATTCCGCCCTCTCTTGGCCTCAATGGTCTGTTCCGCGATATCCAGATAATTCTCTGACATATGGCGGATATTACGTTCCATACGATCAAAATCATCTTCCGTAACCCTCGTGTTCAATTCTTCTACCATCAGCCGGAACTCCTGCTCGCTTCGATAAAAGTTTTCCAAGGAATCACTTGTCTTTACACTCAGATATTCCGTCATATTTGTCTGTACTCCGGAGAGCGAAACAGACAATTCGTTCAAATGTCGGTTCGTCTGATACACCCGGTCAATCTGTTGCGTCATACTGTTGATGCCGGACAGCAGTATCAGGTTTACGACCAGAATTACCACATTTGCAAAAATATAGATTATACTCATCTTTGCCCTAAGGGACAATCGGTTCCAACTTTTTGCCTTCATTCTTTCAAATACGCCTTTCCATCAGCTACCGTATCTACTTTTCGAGATATTCCGCTACGTTATTTCGATTAATCAGCTTAATATCTACCGAAAAATACTGACTGGTATATCCTCGGTGATAATACTCCTGCAATGCTTCCACACAGTATTTTCCCATCTGCTTTGTATCCACTGCGATGGTTGCATGGATTACCTCACGTTCTATTGCTTTTATAATGGAATCCGAATCATAATATCCCAGAATCTGCACCTGACCAACCTTGTTATAATCTACCACCGTCTGATATACACAATTCGTATTTCGCTCATTCAGGCAGATGATGATATCCGGCAAATCGGAAAGTGTAAAAATATCGCGGATTGCTTCTTCCGCCGAAAATGCGTTGCTGTCATCTACGCTTACCATAGACAATGCAATCTGTGCCCCCTTCTTTCGTTCCTGGTTCACCACGTCCTGAATTCCGGAAAACAAAGTATTTTGTCCGCTGCTCTTTGCATTTTCACTCATCAAAACTGTAACGTTAACCGCCCGATGCAGGTTCCCCGCTATCGTCAGAACCTGTTTTCCGTACTCCTGCCCGATGTCATAGTTGCCCACTCCGATATAACTGCAGCGTTCACTGTTCGCATTATCCCCGTATACCGTAACCACCGGAATCCCTTCCTCTACAGCCCGGTCAATCAAGACTGCCATTTCTTCACTTTCATCCGCTTCTAGAATAATACCGTCCACTCCGGCAGCAACCGCAATCTGCAGCAATTCCTCTTTTGATTTATTACGGAAAGCATTCGTTCCAAACAGCTCTATATAAACTCCCTGCTTCAGACCTTCTTCATAAGCTCCCTCGTATACCGATTTCCAAAACGCAGACTCTCTTTCATCCACAATCATGGCATAATATAATTTGTAGTCGCTTCCGCTTTTCTTATCACTCAGATTATTGATATAAACCCGAAACATCACGATACCGGTTATCGTCGTCAGCACAAGCAGCACAGCGGTCAATATCGCAATTCTCATAAAACCGTTTCGCTTTTTCTCTTTCTCTCTCATGACACTCCCCTAACAGCCACTTTCTTACATTCTCTACTATACGTTGCTTTCCTGCTTTTTTCAATTTCTTTTTTCTTCCGTTTGTGATACAATATCTTCAGACTGGTTGCAAAGGAGTCACTTTATGTCCTTTTTCTTTCAACATCTGAAGACGGTACACCATCATCGGAAGCTTGTGCGTAAACATTGCTTCCGCCTCGGGCTTTACCGCCAGGGGCTCACCCACGATTTATCCAAATACTCTCCCTGCGAATTCCTGCCCGGCATCCGGTATTTTCAAGGTACCCGAAGCCCGAATGTAGCCGAGCGAAACGACATCGGTTACAGCAGCGCATGGATGCATCACAAAGGCAGAAACCGTCATCACTACGAATACTGGACAGACTATCCGCCGACCGGCGGTCCGCTTGCTCCGGTAGAGATGCCGCCACGGTACCTTGCCGAGATGTTCTGCGACCGTCTTGCCGCCAGCAAAACCTACAAAAAAGAGCAGTATACAGATGCCAGTCCGTTGGAATACTTTAATACAACCAAGGAAAAACATCTGATGCATCCCAAGACCGAAGAAACTCTCACAATGCTTCTGACCATGCTCCGGGACAGTGGTGAAGATACTACCTTTTCCTACATCAGAAAAAACATTTTGCAACCCTGAAAAAAGATATATTATCAATACAACGGAGGTCTGATTATGAATATGAAACTAACTTTCCGCTGGTACGGTGAAGACGATCCCGTTTCTCTGGAATACATTTCCCAGATTCCCGGTATGCGCTCCATCGTATCCGCAGTCTATGATGTAAAGCCCGGCGAAGTCTGGGGCGAAAACAGCCTTGCACGCATGAGGGAACAGTGTGAAGCCCATGGACTTGTTTTTGATGTGGTTGAGTCCATCCCCGTGCACGAAGACATCAAGCTTGGACGGAACAACGTGGACGAGCTTCTGGATGTTTACTGCGAGAACATCCGCCGCTGTGCAAAGTACGGTGTAAAATGTGTCACCTACAACTTCATGCCGGTATTTGACTGGACCAGAACTCAGTTGGACAAAAAGGCCGCAGACGGTTCCACCAGTCTTGTTATGTACTGGGATCAGATGCGCGGACTTGACCCGCTAAAAGATGATATCCATCTTCCGGGCTGGGATTCCAGCTATACACAGGAAGAAGTACGTGAGCTG